>DLQN01000122.1 GCA_002477595.1 Roseivirga sp. UBA7431 | reverse complement strand
AAGGGTGGGTCTTACGAGTCTCGTTTTTTGATTAGACTATTATTAGGTTCTGTGATTGAATGCAGGGGTTGCGAACGCTTTAAACTAGTGGCTGATAACATTGAAGACCCTGTATTGAAACGCTTCTACAAAGAACTGTGGGTGTCAGAGGCTAAGCATGGCAATATCTATGTAAAACTGGCGCTAAATTATTTCGATGAAGAGCTCGTTTACACGAAACTTGAAGAACTCATGCAAAAGGAAGCTAAAGTTTTAGCTAACCTTAAGATAAGAGCTGCTTTGCACTAGCATGTCTACCTAATTCTATCTACTGACTTGACCAATTTTTCGTCTTTGCGAATAAATCGGTTTGACAAGATATTGAGGATCATCGCCACGGCCGAAAGAAAAAATCCGAGTGAAAAGTTACCTGCTGCCGGATTTATCATTTCTTCAAACTGATATACTTTGTAAAAACAGATCCCAAGCGTTGCCGCCATGATCAAGGCATTCAGTGCCCCAAGCTTCATTTGATTCAATCTATTCTTGAATTGAAAGATTGACAATATCGCCACAAGTGAGGCTATTATTGCTAAAGCAGCTATGTACCAAGTACCTCTCGATTCTATAATCGTATCATCAGTGCCATCCATTGGTGTACCACCCAAGTCGACCACTTCCATTTTTAGGGCAGTCATAATAATGCCTTTTGAGGCATCGGCACTTTGCTCAAACCAAATAGGGTAGGCAAGAATGAGGGCCATACAAAGGGCTACTAATAGCAAAAGAACAGTTTGGATACGTTGAATCATAGGTTTTCTGTTTGGGCAGCAAATATAGCCAAAACCCAAACTAATTTTGAAAGAGGAACTACGATTTGATTTAAGTGGTTTTTAGAGCTAAGGCAAATTGAGTTACTTCGTAGTTCGAAAACATAAGAGATGGAATCTGCATACATAGTTGATATAGTAAGAACGCCAATTGGGAAGTTTAACGGTGCCTTGGCCTCAATTCGTCCAGACGACATGGCTGCCCATGTGATCAAGGCTTTGATGGCAAGAAATGCTCAATTCGATCCTCAATTCATTGAAGATGTCATTTTCGGTGCTGCCAATCAGGCGGGAGAGGATAATCGAGATGTTGCTCGAATGGCCGCGTTATTGGCCGGTTTGCCTATCGAAGTGGGTGGGATTACTGTCAACAGACTATGTGCTTCAGGCTTGCAATCCATCATGGATGCTAGCCGTGGACTCATGGTTGGTGACGGAGAGGCTTTTATTGCAGGCGGAACAGAAAGCATGACCCGTGCCCCATTCGTAATGGGTAAGTCTGAAACAGCCTTTAGTAGAGCAACTAATATGTTCGATACGACTATTGGCTGGAGATTTCCTAATCCGAAGTTGTCGGAACTACACTATCCATATGCTATGGGAGAAACAGCAGAAAATGTTTCTGAGCGTTGGAACGTAAGCCGAGAAGCGCAGGATGAATTTGCACATCTATCTCAACAAAAATATCAAGCAGCTCATGAGGCTGGAAAATTTAAGAATGAGATTGTACCAGTAGGTATTCCTCAAAAAAGGGCAGATCCGATCTATTTCGATAAAGATGAGCACCCGAGGTTATCTACCTTAGAGAAGTTATCATCATTGCAACCTGCTTTTAAAGAAGGTGGAACTGTGACTGCAGGTAATTCTTCAGGAATTAATGACGGGGCAGCAGCATGCCTTATCGTAAATGAGAAAACATTAAAGCAGTTTGGGCTGACACCAATGGCCAGAGTTAAGTCAATGGCTATAGCTGGTGTTTCACCTGATGTAATGGGTATAGGCCCAATTCCTGCCACGCAAAAGGCATTGAAAAGAGCGGGTCTAAAGGCCAATGACCTCGATTTGATCGAGTTAAACGAGGCTTTCGCTGCACAAGCAATCCCTTGTATGAAAGAACTGGATCTAGATCCAGAAAAGGTGAATGTAAATGGTGGTTCAATAGCCATTGGCCATCCTTTGGGCGCTAGTGGTACTAGAATTTCCGCTACGCTACTTCACGAAATGCAGAAGAGAGAGGGTGCTAAATATGGTTTGGCTACGATGTGTGTTGGTGTTGGACAAGGTGCTGCTATCATCTTTGAGAAATGTTAATTAGAAATTAGGAGGAGGAATTTAGAAGTTAGCATGAAAAGAGCTTCCACATTTGAGGATCTAATAGTTTGGCAAAAGGCACATCAATTAACACTTGATGTTTATGCCCTTACTGATTCTTTTCCAAAGTCGGAGCAATTTGGCTTGACTTCTCAGATGAGAAGAGCAGCCTATTCAATTCCTTCAAATATTGCGGAGGGTTTCGCCAAGCGTGGAATAAAAGACAAGCTTAGGTTTTATAATATCTCCCAAGGGTCACTCCAAGAACTCAAATACTTTATGATACTTTCGGCTGATTTGAATTATCATCAGTCAAAAGATAGCATGATTGATAAGGCAAATCAGGTGGGTAAATTGCTATCTGCTTATATTTCGAAAATCAATTCTAACTCCTAACTCCGAGATTCTACCTTCTATGAAGTACTTCCTAGACATTAGCTACAATGGCACCAACTATCATGGTTGGCAAATTCAGTCTAATGCGCATACTGTTCAGGAAGAGTTACAGGAATGTCTGTCAAAAGTGCTGAGAACGCCTATTGAAATCATGGGTAGTGGACGAACTGATACAGGAGTTCATGCCAAGCAACAGGTTGCCCATTTAGAGCTTGACCATACATTGGATTCGAATGAAATCGTCTTCAAAATGAATAGCATATTGCCTGTTGACATTTCAGTCAACAAGGTCAATACTGTCAAAACGGAAGCACATGCACGTTTTGATGCTACAGAGCGGTCTTATCAATATTTTATCAATAGAAGTAAATCTCCTTTCACAACTGGACTGAGTTATTACTTTAATCATCAACTAGATGTAGAATTGATGAATCAAGCGGCAAAAGAATTAATAGGAGAGCAAGACTTTGAGAGCTTTAGTAAGGTGAAAACGGAAGTGAATAACTTTATTTGCACAATCAACCGAGCTGAATGGCTATTAGAAAACGATCAGCTTGTTTTTCACGTAAGGGCAAACAGATTTTTGCGTGGAATGGTTAGGGCATTAGTCGGAACACTTTTAGATGTAGGCCAAGGTAAACTTACCGTTGATGAGTTTGTTAATGTAATTAAAGCCAAGAATCGCAAGGTAGCGGGAAGGGCAGTACCAGCACATGGGTTGTTTTTGACTGAGGTCAAATACCCAGAAGAAATTTATCTCTAAAGATTGGAACAGGAGAAAGAAAAAGTTAAAACCGGAAATCTGGTTGATTTTCAAGTATTAAAGAGGCTTTTCGAGTTTGCGAAGCCTTATATCAAGCAGTTTTATCTGCTGGTATTTTTGACCATTTTCCTGGCGATTTTAACGCCCATTAGGCCTTACTTAGTTCAGCTTGCTATAGATGAGTATGTGCCTGCTGGAGATTATGATGGCTTGGTGCTGATGACTACCATCTTGGCTTTTCATATTATTATTCTAGCCATTTTTCAGTACTCACACACTTATTTATCAGGCTGGGTTGGCCAAGTGATCATAAAAGATATTAGGGTTAAGCTTTATAAACACTTACTAAAGCTAAGGCTTAAGTTTTTTGACAAGACACCTATCGGTAGGTTGGTTACCCGTAATGTTTCAGATATTGAAACACTCTCAAATGTCTTTAGTGAAGGTATTGCCGCTCTGATTGGTGACCTACTTCAACTGGTTTTTCTCATGGGCTTTATGCTCTACTTAGACTGGCGATTAACGCTTGTGAGTCTTTCTACCCTGCCATTATTGATTTTCAGTACGTACGTCTTCAAAGAAAAAATCAAAGTCACATTTAATCAGGTCAGAAATGCCATTTCCAACCTAAATTCTTTTGTTCAAGAGCATGTAACAGGGATGAATATTGTTCAAATATTCAATGCTGAAAAGCGAGAAATGGATAAGTTTCAAGAAATTAATAAAGATCATACTAAGGCACACATCAAGTCAGTCCTTTACTACTCAATCTACTTTCCAGTAGCTGAAATTATTCAAGCCATTGCCATTGGAATGGCGGTTTGGTATGGGGCTCGTGGGATTTTGATTAATTCGGAAATTGGACCTGGAGTTATCATAGCGTTCATCATGTATATCCAAATGTTCTTTCGACCGATAAGATTGATTGCGGATAGATTCAATACCCTACAGATGGGCATAGTGAGTTCCAATCGAATTTTTGATTTATTAGATAGTAAAGATCACATTGTAGATGAAGGTGATTATGCTCCAGCAGAGATCAAAGGCAACGTTTCCTTCAAAAATGTATGGTTTGCTTACAACAATGAGGATTACGTTTTAAAGGATATTTCTTTTGAAGTAAAAGAAGGACAGACGATTGCCCTAGTAGGCGCAACAGGTGCTGGTAAATCATCAGTGATCAATTTGCTTTCTCGTTTTTATGAGATTAACCAAGGTAAAATTGAGATTGATGGTCGTGACGTTAAGGAGTATGATTTGGGCGCGCTCCGTCAAAGGATCGGTGTTGTGCAACAAGACGTTTTCTTATTTTCTGATACCATTCGAAAGAATATCACTTTAGGAAATCCAGATATTCCAGATAGTAAAATTATTGAAGCTGCAGAATTGGTAGGTGTCAATAAGTTGATTGAGAGATTGCCTGGTGGTTATGATTACAACGTGATGGAGAGAGGTTCAACACTCTCTGTTGGGCAACGACAATTGATTTCTTTCGTAAGGGCAATGGTTTATGACCCAAAAGTAATCGTACTCGATGAGGCCACTTCCTCAGTAGATACTGAAACCGAGGAGCTCATTCAGAATGCCATTGAGGTACTGATGAAAGGAAGAACGGCCATTGTGATAGCGCACAGACTTTCCACTATTCAAGGGGCAGATAAAATCATCGTGCTGGACAAGGGAGAGATAAAAGAAATTGGTAATCATAAAGAACTCTTGGAAAGTAAAGGTTTCTATGCCAACCTTTACCAAATGCAATACAAAGAAGTAAAAGAAGTAATAGCCTCATGACTAAAGGGAAAATAACCATACTCGGGATCGCTGCAATTATCATTATCACAGGAGTGTATTTTTACCTAGGTGGCTTAAACAAGGTGGAGTATACCATAGAAAATGTGAGTGACTATAACCTTATTGGAGTGCCTTATCAAGGAAAATCCGATAGCTCAGCTGTGGAGGATGCATTCTTATTAGCACGAGAGTATATAGAAGATAATGCAGTTGAGGGCACGCTCGTAGTGATCCATTATAATGATTCTACTTTGGCTGAAGATGAGCAAAAGCTGTTTATCGGAATTAAGTTAGACCAAGGCTTGGCAAGCATTCCTCATGGATATTCACGCATTACAATTCCAACTACACGTGCAGTGCGTGCTACCATAGAAGCGCATAATAGCGTAATGCCAACTCCTAAAGCCATAGAAGATAATCTTAGAGAAAAAGCCAGGCAGGCTAATATTCGCCTCCAAGATTTCACAATAGAACAATATGTGTCTGCCAATCTGATTATTATCGATATGCTAGCTAAGTAAGCTAGCTTGGCTCTTTTGCTTCTTCTTGCTTAAGCTGTTTCTCGTATAGCTCTTTGTATACACCATTGGCAGCTAGAAGACTCTGGTTGGTGCCTTGCTCAATTATCTTACCGTCATCGAGAACAATGATCTTGTCAGCTAACTTGGCAGAAGACACTCTGTGTGAGATAATCACAGTAGTTCTACCTTCCATTATTGTTGCAAGGCTGTTTAGAATAGTGTTTTCAGTGTTTGTATCAACCGCTGAAAGCGCATCATCCAAAATCAAGATATTTGGGTTTCTGACAATGGCACGAGCTATTGAGGCCCTTTGCTTTTGTCCGCCAGATAACGTTATTCCTCTTTCACCCAGCATGGTTTCAAAGCCATCTGGAAAGTCAGTAATGTTTTCATAGAGGTCTGCGTCCCTTGCCGCTTGGAATACTTGCTCCTCGGTGATGTCGTCATTACCAAAAGCAATATTATTCTTGATAGAATCAGAGAAAAGGAAAATGTCTTGAGGAACATAGCCCATCTGACTCCGCAGTTTTGGGATATTGTATTTCTTAATGTCTTGATTGTCGACTGACACCGAACCAGAAGTGGTATCATACAAGCGCAACATCAAGTTGGCGATAGTGCTCTTGCCCGAACCGGTAGTGCCAATGATGGCAATGGATTGTCCAGCTTTTACATCGAACGAAATGTTCTTGAGTGCGGTGATGCCAGAGTCTGGATAAGTGAAACTTACGTTGTCAAAAGTTAGGTCGCCCGCAATGTCTTTGTTCAGGTTCTCAGTAGACTGGATGTCGTTTTTCTCTTTTAAGAATTGATTAATCCGTTTTTGAGAAGCCGCAGCTCTTTGGTTAATACTGGTGATCCAACCAAGTGCTGCTACTGGCCACGTGAGCATATTTACGTAAATAACAAACTCAGCAATGTTACCATAAGTGATTTCTCCATTGATAACCTGCGTACCGCCAATGTAAATAGTCAAGATTACGCTCAGACCAATTAGTGCCATAATCAGAGGGGCGAATAAGGCATTGACAAAGGTGAGTTTGAGCGATCGCTCTTTGTATTTTTCACTTTCGATATCAAAACGCTTTGTAGACTCGGCTTCTCTGACGAAGGCTTTTAGTACCCTAATGCCAGAGAATGCTTCTTGTACACTTGTCGATAAATCAGAGAGACTTTCTTGAATCTTTTCAGAACGTTTGTTGATAATATTATTAACAAAGTAGATGCTAACGGAAAGAATTGGTAATGGCAGTAGGGCATAAAGTGTCAGCTCTGCATTGACTCTTAACATTTCATAAATAACCATCGGAAAAAGGACCAATAGGTTGATGCCATACATGATGCCAGGCCCAAGATACATGCGCACACGACTAACATCTTCAGAGATCCGATTCATTAAATCTCCAGTATTATTCCTTCGGTAAAAGCTGAGTGGTAGATTTTGATACTGTTCGAAGATTTCATTTTTCAAATCGTACTCAATCTTTCTAGACATGACAATAATGGTTTGCCTCACTAGAAATAGGAAGAAGCCTCTCAGTAAGGCCATTAGAATCATTAAAGCACCTAAGACAAGAACGCCAATCTCTAATTGTTTGAATACGCCTTCGCTCAGTTCACCTCCTTCAAACAGCCTATATAGGGCAAAGCTCTCAGTCACATAGTCGATGGCGTACCGTACTACCTTTGCTGGCCATACTGCAAAATAGTTGGACACCACAAGGAATAGGAACCCTAGGATTAAAAGGTGCTTGTATTTATAAAGATACTTGTTGAGGTGCCTGAGTTCTTTCACGATATTCTTAACAGAAACAACCCATTAAAGGTTGCCGAGGGTACTTTTAATCTTTAGAAAATGTCGATTAATTAGTTAGTTTTGCGCTTCGTCAAACTTACTGTTTCGGCAGATCAGAGGCAAATATAAAGTAAACTCTAATATGAATGTAATGGATGAAGTAGATGTAGCTGAAAAAGTCGGTGGCATATCCATCTTTGAACAAACATCCAAGATGGGTCATGAGCAGATAGTTTTCTGCCAAGACAACGCAACAGGTCTTAAAGCAATCATTGGTGTTCACAATACAGTATTAGGTCCCGCGCTTGGAGGAACGCGATTTTGGAACTACGCTACTGAGGAAGAAGCCATTGTTGATGTATTAAGATTATCTCGAGGCATGACGTATAAAGCCGCTGTTTCGGGATTAAATTTAGGTGGTGGAAAGGCCGTGATTATCGGTGACGTCACCAAATTAAAAAACGAAGCATTTCTCAGAAGATTCGGAAAGTTTGTGAATAGCCTTGGAGGAAGGTATATCACTGCTGAAGACATGAATATGAAGACCAGCGATATGGAATATATCGGCATGGAGACTAAACATGTGACTGGACTTCCTGTAGAAATCGGTGGTAGTGGAGATCCTTCTCCTGTAACAGCGTATGGTGTTTACATGGGAATGAAAGCTGCAGCCAAAAAAGCTTACGGCACGGATAGTTTGAACGGGAAAAAGATTTCAGTCCAAGGTGTTGGTCAAGTTGGTATGTACCTAATTAACTATTTGGTTAAAGAAGGGGCTGAAATATCGATCACTGATATCAATACAGAAAGGCTAGCCAAAGTTTCAGCTGATACAGGAGCTACAATCGTAGGGATGAATGAAATCTATGATCTAGATGTCGACATCTATGCGCCTTGTGCCATGGGTGCCACATTGAATGATGATACCATCGGAAGACTTAAGGCAAATGTTATAGCTGGTGCAGCCAACAACCAATTGGAAGATGAAGCACGTCATGGTCAAATGCTAGTCGATGCTGGAATGATTTACGCTCCAGATTTTGTAATCAATGCAGGAGGAATCATTAACATCTCTGGTGAGTTAGCGGGTGCTTATAACAAAGAGCAAGCGTATTCATGGACTGAAAAAATCTATGATACAACGCAAAACATCTTTGCATTAGCAGACGAAAAAGGAATACCTACGCAAGACGCTGCCATGAAATTGGCAGAAAAACGAATAGAAGACATAGGAAGAGTAAAACTTTCAATGTAATATTAAGTGGGTAGTTAGAAATACTACCCACTACTACTTAATTTCAAGTTCTTATACTTTTTGCAATGCTCAACAGGAGATCATTAAGAGTTAAAGCCATGCAGACCATTTTTGCCTTTGGTCAATGCAAAGAGGCCAACTATAACATAGGCTTGCAAGAGATCGATGATCTTTTTCAGCCTGATTTAAATTCAATGGAGGTTCAAGATCGTGGCCTTTTAAAGGCTAACAAGGAGCAAGCAAAAGCCGTTTTAGCGGAAAAAGTTATTCGCAGAGCCCTTCCAGAGGGACTAGAAATTTCAAAGGAAGCTCAGTCAGCAGCTAACAACGCACATAAGAATTACCTCACCAATACGAAAGATGACCTTGCAAGGCTTAAGAAATCCATGGTATTGGATGCTGAGTCATTGGTCGACCATTTCCTTTGGGTGATGAGTCTTCTGATCGCTTGGTCTGACTTGAGTAAGTCTGAGGCAGATAAAAAGAAAAAGCTCTCTCCAGAGAAGTTGCTGGTTGGTGATTACAACCTTTCTCAAAACAGGGTCATAGACTTTTTTAGAAAGTCATCTAAAGTTCAGGTGGCGCTTGTTAAAAAAGACATGAGCTGGGAGGGAGAAGAAGACAACCTGAAGAGCTGGTACAAAGACGTCTTGAAAAGAGATGAAACTTTTAACACTTACAGAAGAACAGCGAACCCTACATTTGACCAGGATAAGGAGATAGTTGATTATTTAATCAAACAGATCGTGTTCAAAGCTGATGTGGTACTTTCATATTTTGAAGAGCAAGATATCCATTGGGTTGAAAATAAATCAATCATTCGCAGCTTAGTCGCTAGGTCGGTGAGAGATGTCGAAGAAGATACCGAACCGAAGACTTTTGAGTTGCCTGATTTTTCTAATAATTGGGAAGAAGACAAGGAGTTTTTTGAAAAGATATTAGACACTACAGTGCAGCACGATCTAGAGTACAATGAAATGATTGCTGCAAAAACTAAGAATTGGGAGGTTGACAGATTAGCAAATACAGATCAAATAATTCTCAAAATGGCAATTTCCGAAATGATGAATTTCAGGAATATCCCTGTTAAGGTGACCATTAATGAGTATATTGAGCTTTCGAAAAATTACAGCACGCCAAAAAGCAAGCAATTCGTGAATGGTATTTTGGACGTGATTTCAAGTGAGCTCAAGGAAAGTGGTCAATTGAAGAAATCAGGTAGAGGACTGTTAGACAACAAATAAGAATATGAGTAAAGGGTCAAGTAGTTTATTAGCATTCGTAATTGGTGCAGCAACAGGAGCCATATTTGGTATATTGTATGCGCCAGACAAAGGTTCTAATACAAGAGATAGACTGACTTATCAGTTAGATAAATACAAGAAACAATTAGAGGTCTTATTAGAAGACCTGATTAACGGTAAAGTTGAATTTTCTTCGACTGCGAAAGAAGAAGGTCAAAAAGTAGTATCAGATGCACGTCAAAAGGCGGAACAACTATTGACGGACGTTGATAACCTAATTGGACAAATTAAATCAGGAGATAAGGAATAAAAATTAAAATTATGAAAGCTAAAATATCACTTCTCAGTACACTAGCATTCATCGTAATGCTTAGTAGTTGTGGAAATGCTGAACTTGAAAAAAGAGTAGCAAACCTTGAAAGACGTATCAACCAAATGGAAAATGGCAGTGTAGTAAGAAATACTACTACGCCTACGCCTTCTGCACAGGCCGTACAAGCTAATGTGTCTTCAGGCGCTTCTTTCCAGTGGGAAAATACAATGTACAATTTTGGAAATATCAACCAAGGTGAAGTGGTGAACTATACATTTAAGTTTACCAATAATGGAACGGAAGACCTACTTATCCAAAGCGCTTCTGCGTCATGCGGTTGTACTGTTCCTAAGAAACCAGAAGGAGCAATTGCACCAGGAGGTCAAGGAGAGATTGTTGTGAGATATGATAGCAAAGGAAAATCTGGACAGCAGAGCCCTGTGATTACTATTGTAGCTAATACTAATCCAAGACAAACTAGACTAAACTTAAGAGGATTCGTTCAAGTGAACGCTTTACCTAAACCATAAGACCGACTTAATGATTTATAATATACTATCTCAGGCTCAACCACAAGGTGGTGGTTGGATGCAACAAGTATTACTTTTTGGCGGTATCGCATTGGTATTTTACTTTTTCATGATTAGGCCACAGCAGAAAAAAACAAAAGATCAAAAGAAGTTTATCAGCGAGATTAAAAAAGGTGACGCTGTTGTTACCATCGGTGGTGTACATGGTAAAGTGTACGCTCATGATGATGATACAATCACCGTTGAGGTTGATAAAAGCACTAAGATTAAATTTGAAAGATCTGCGATCTCTTTGGAGGCCAGTAAGCGTGAGGCTGATAAATCTTAAGCTCGCGTGATAAGTGCAGAAGACATAATTGAAAGATTAAAAAAGTCTTTTTATACTCCGAGTAGTAAAGACGAGAAATTTAAGGTGGTAGCGTTATGCATAGTCATATCTACCACCTTTTGGTTTTTTAGTGCACTTAACAAGGATGACTATATCAGTCAGATCAACTATCCTTTAGCAATTGAATTTGACCAAAATGAATACATAGCAACAAGGGATTTGCCCTCGCGCATTCCGATAGAAGTTACTGGAGGAGGATGGGATTTAATGACTCGTTCTTTTGGCTTTAACATGAGTCCTGTTATTGTCAGCTTAAATCAACCTGATAAGGTAAATTACCTAATGACCTCCTCTCTAAGGGGGCAGTTAACCCCTCGTTTAGATCCAGTAGTAATCAATTTTATCCTTAGCGACTCTATCACTTTTGACATTCAGAAGAAAGTCTCTAGAACTTTCAAATTGTCTTTAGATCCATCATCCATTAGTATGGACGATAGTTATAGGATAGCCTCACCAATAGTAATAGCACCAGATACAGTCGTATGGACTGGTCCTGAACGTATCATTAAAGATTTGGATAGAGTGATCTATGTAGAGGCGAATATTACTGGTATTGATAGAGATATAAAAGAAGAAATCGATTTACCAAAGGCTCCTTCATTGATTAAGTCACAGCTAGCGTCAGCAATGATTAGTTTTGAAGTAGTGCGCTTGTTAGATGTGAATGATAACATAAAAATAGATCTAGTAAATTTCCCAGATAGTCTTTGGACATCTGATATTACTCAGGCTGCGGTTCTCTATAAAATTGCTGAAACTTATTTTGATGTAACGGACTCCGCTAGAGTTCGAGTTATCGCTGACTATACTACTATGAACCCTGCCGACTCAACACTTTTGCTAAAAGTGATTATACAAGATGAGCGTATAGAGCAGGTGCAAGTATCTCCAATATCCATTAGAGTCTTCAAGAATGAATAAGCCAAGGCTGGTAGGAATTACTGGTGGCATAGGCTCCGGAAAGAGTACGGTCTGTAAAATCTTTGAGGTTTTGGGAGTACCCATCTATTATGCTGATGACAGGGGTAAACAACTACTACTGGAGGATAAGACATTAGTGATTAAAGTTAAATCCGAATTTGGTAACGAAAGTTATACAGCTGATGGTCAACTAAACCGTTCCTATCTAGCGGACATAGTATTTTCTAATCCAACTGAGTTAGAGAAACTGAATGGTCTAGTGCACCCAGCTGTTGCGAAAGACTTTGCATTATGGGTTCAATCCAAGGGAGAACATCCATATGTGCTCAAAGAAGCGGCCTTACTTTATGAGACAACATCTTACAAGTCCATGGATGATACAATCTGTGTTTATGCATCAAAGAAAACTAGGATTAAACGTGTGCTTTTAAGAGATCTCCAAAGGACTTCGAAGCAGGTAGAGCAGATTATCAGTCAGCAAACAAGTGACGGTGTTAGAAAGAAGTTATCGACTTATGCTATTCAAAATGATTCTGATAGCCTTCTTATCCCTCAAGTATTAAAGGTGCACAAGGCCATTCTCCAGTCAGCTGGCCACTGATTTAATGTTGATTTGGTCGGCATAGAACTTCATCCGTGTATGTTGGTAATCTAGCGGTTGTATTTTCTCAATTAAGTCCTGCTTATGATTATAGAATACTTCGATGTAATCATCTCGATATAAGTACAAGTTGACTTTGTAGCCATAATATCTTATTGAGAAAGTAAAGGTTCCATCAAGGTATAGCAAGCGCGTTCGTTCGCTGATAGGTAATTGATAGAAGTCTTCAATGTCTTTTGACATAAGTGAAGATAATCATTCGAATAAGAACTAGTGGTGTAAAGTGTGATAAAACAGACTCTTCGTAGTGCATGAAGTCTTGTACATGAAGAGATGATGCCCTTTATCTGTATAGTCGTTGAGTTCTGACTTAAAAACTAACCTGCGCTTATTGAGGTGGCTTAAAATACCGATTACTCTCTTGAATGAATGACCCTCCCAACACCTGAAGTGCTTACATTCAATATCTCTCAACACCCTAGACTGTATGCTTTTCAGTAT
>DLQN01000026.1:456-4822 GCA_002477595.1 Roseivirga sp. UBA7431 | reverse complement strand
AGAATCCAAAATGTTCTTAACAAGTACGCTAGGTTTTTACCTGTTGAAGTCAAATTCGGTACTAAGGACAATTCTGTAGAGGATGGCGAGGACAAAGAAGGCAAGAAGAAATGGAAAACGGTTAAAGTTGATAACATCATCAACAACACTACGCCTATCTGGACAAAGTCTCCATCGGAATTAACGGATGAAGATTACTTAAGCTTCTACAAGGAATTATACCCGATGACGGATGATCCACTATTCTGGATTCACCTGAACGTAGACTTCCCGTTCGAGCTTACTGGCATTCTGTATTTCCCTAAAGTCAAGAATGACTTTGAAATGCAGAAGAACAAAATTCAACTGTACTCTCGTCAGGTGTTTATCACCGATGAGGTAAAAGACGTAGTGCCTGAGTTCTTGATGCTACTTCACGGTATCATTGACTCTCCAGACATTCCGTTGAATGTATCTAGAAGTTATCTTCAGTCTGACGGTAACGTCAAAAAGATCAACTCATACATCACTAAGAAAGTAGCTGACAAGCTAGGAGATCTCTTCAAAAAAGAACGTGCATCTTACGAGAGTAAGTGGGATGATATCGGACTATTTGTGAAGTACGGAATGCTTTCTGAAGAGAAGTTCTATGAGAAAGCTAAAGACTTCGGTTTGGTAAAAAATACTGAAGGAAAATGCTTTACAATCGATGAGTATCAAAAGCATATTGAAACGAACCAGACGGACAAAGACAAGAATAAGATTTGGCTTTACGCATCTGACCCAGCGAAACAAGACGGCTTTATTACTGCAGCCATTGACAAAGGTTATGATGTATTAGTCTTTGACACTCCAATTGATAGTCACTTTATCAATCACATGGAAACTAAGTTAGAGAACACACAAATCAAGCGTGTGGATGCTGACAACGTGGACAAACTGGTAGACAAAGATGAGAAGCGTGAACTGATCATATCTGAAGAGGACAAAACAAGCTTACTTGGTGTTTTTGAAAAATCTATCGGCAACCCTAGCTACAAAGTATCTATTGAGCCATTGGCACCAACAGATGCTCCAGTAACGGTAACCATGCCTGAATTCATGAGAAGAATGAAGGAAATGCAAGCAACCGGTGGTGGCGGATTCAACATGTTCGGGTCAATGCCTGATAGCTATGATGTTTCAGTAAATGGCAACCATCCATTAGCTGATAAAATCATCAGCGCAAAAATGGATAAGACGAAGGAGAAAGTGGCCAAGCAGGCATTCGATCTAGCGCTTTTATCTCAGGGACTACTCCAAGGCAAAGACCTTACGGAGTTTATCAAAAGAAGTACTGATATTTTGAGTAAATAAGCACAAAGAATTATCCTTTGTAAAATACCACACTCATATCGAGTGTGGTATTTTTTTTGCTTATTGAATCAAACAATATGAAGCGCAGCAACATCTCAAGATAAAACCACAGCACGCATGAAGTACCTCATCAGTTTAATCCTATCGCTTTTTGCCATTACCGTTGATGCACAGGAGAAAACCAAAGTCATTATTCGTCAAGAAGGCTTTGGAAATAAACACGAGTTAAAGGTGGTGTTTGGAAATCAACTAGCTGAATCGAATGCCAAAGGAGAAGTTCTCTACGAAAAAGAGATGGAGATCAACGCACCGATGTATGGTATGATCCTAAATAAGAAAAATAGATTCTCTGGCTTTTGGTTAGAGCCAGGTAAAGGTGAGGTCATAGTCAGAAAGAAAGGGTTTCCACAAGCTACAGAAGTAAAAGGCTCCAAGAGTCATGAGATATATCTAAGCCTAAGATTTGCCGATGACAACAAGGCATTTATTCAAGCTTTTATGGAAAATAACGACAATCCCATTGCCCTTGACGTATTAAATACCACTTTCAAATTTCAGAAATTTGAGCAGGAAGAACTCCAGCGCATGTTTGACACAGTTACTTCCAACAATAAAAAATTGCTACCCTACGTGAGTGCTTCCCTAAACACTTTTGGGCTCGATGATGTCACCCTTAACGGCCAAATAGTAGACTTCACTGGAGATGACCAAAACGGCATCACATATGACACCGAAGACTATCGCGGAAAATATCTATTACTAGACTTTGCTTCTACAGGATGTGGTCCATGCTGGATGAGCTATCCCGATATGATTACTGAAACGGATAAGTACGAAAACCTACAAGTGATCACTTACAACGAAGACGCTGAAATTGATGCATGGAACAATATTGCCAAAAGAAGAAATATTGAATTGCCTTGGCCTGTACTGTGGAAAGATGACAACAAACTTGAAATCTTTGAGCGCTATAATGTCGAAGGATGGCCTTTACATTTCCTTATTTCTCCCGAGGGAAAAGTTATAGAAAGATGGTACGGATCTGGTGGAAATAGACTAGCAAAGAAGTTAGAGAAGCACATCAAGTAAACGACCCTCACCGAACACTACCGTTCTCTATAGAACAATTCCTCTCTGCCTTGAATTGACAAATAGCATTTAAGAACTCCTATCAGTCATTTTTACTTGGTCCCCTAATATAGCTTAGGGCAATCAAGAATTACTAAGAGATGAATAGGTCAGGCTTTTGAAATCGATCGGGCCTCATCTTGTGCTTTAGTATACTTCCATCTTCTATGAGACCAGAGGTTGTCAGAAGGGTGTTGATGGATCGTCTCCTCCAGTAACTCTTTATACCTCTGAATGACACCCGAATGACCCTTTTCATATGGCGCTGAAGCAATTTTCTTGAATGTAACCTCATATCGCCCTAGGCTAGTGCGCTTTGTATCAGTATAAAAAACAGCATACTGGGTGAGAGTAGCGATACGTTCAGCACCCACATAAAAGGCCGTCTCTCTATTTAAGAAGTCGAACCAAAGCTTTTCAGTCCCCATGGATGGCAATTGATCACCGATAATACCGACAAGCCTAGGTTGTTTTCTCCGCTTTATAATTTCTCTCATGGCCGAATCTTTCGCTATGGCAATACCTCCATGCTTCGTTCTCAATTTGAGCATAATATTTTCGAATTTCTCTTTCGTCACAGGCTTGTAAAGAAACTCCATTGGGTAACCCATTTGGGCTCCTATAGAAAGGGCAGGCCACTCCCAATTGGCTACATGTCCTGACATAAGAATCACAGGGACACCTTGATCTAGGTACGCTAAAACCTCCTCTTTATTCACCAAAGGAACTCGTTTTACCCAATCCATATGCGTAAACCGATAAGCCATTATTGACTCTACAAAAACCTGTGATAATTGTCGATAAAAAGCCTTTGTTGTTCTTCGCAGCTCGGCATTTGACTTATCGGGGAATGCTGTAGTCAAATTCTCTCGGACTACTTCCCTTCGATATCCTAGGATATGGTAGCCAAAAAAGGCTGTAGCCTCGGCAAGGGGGTATAAAAACCAAAAAGGTAATCGAGAGAGTATTCTGACCAAATACATTGCGTGGTTTATCTCTAATTTAAGGAGTCAACGGGAGAATGACAGTTTTTAGTTCACTAAACCGAAAAAAGTGTATTGATCTACTTAAAAAGCCAAATCACCACCTCTTTTAGTTCTGATCTCCAGAGTTTTTCATTGTGTTCGCCTTTAGGATTCACTTTGCTAATAACCTGCTCCGCAGGATGACCTTTAGCGAGTATCATTTCTACCATCTCGTCCATCTGAGACACCATCCCTTCTCCTTCTTTACCTCCCACTAAAAAATTTAAACGAGTATCTGCTGGTAAACCAATTTCCCTGACTTGGTCGAAGGGGCCTTCTCCCCACCAGTAAGATGGCGAGAAGATTCCAGCTTTACTGAATACTTCGGAGTACTCGTAAATGGCGTAGTGAGAAATCAGTCCTCCTAATGAACTACCCATAATTGCAGTATTCAAACGGTCAGATTTTGTTCTATAATTTTCATCGACATAAGGCTTCACCACATCCACTAAAAACTCCATATACGCTTTGCCTTCGGCTTTCCCGTATCGTGGATGGTCCCAGGCCGTTAATTCATGAATTCTATTTTCTCCACCATTGTCAATCCCAACCACAATCAGATTCAGGTTCTGAGATTTACTCAACTCATTTAGCGCTTCATCAACACCCCATTCACCCGCAAATGAAGTGGAGTCTTCAAACAGGTTTTGACCATCGTGCATATAGAGTACGGGGTAGGAATCATTACTCTCCTCATAACTCGGAGGCAAATAAATTCTGATGGTTCTAGACGTATTTAACTCAGGAATACTGAACATGTCCGTCAGTATCACTACCTCTCCATTCGTTAAAACCTGGTTATCTCTTTTGTTTGATTGACATGAAAGCGTGCCTATTACGGCTACTAAAAAACACAAGTATTTCATAAATAAATTAGT
>DLQN01000026.1:0-380 GCA_002477595.1 Roseivirga sp. UBA7431 | reverse complement strand
AAAACCCTCGCTCCCATTTGCTGGCTTCTTGCTTTCGCTTCATTTCACCGGAATCAATCATTTCCTGAAGCCTTGCGTTTCGTTCTGAGGCCTTACTCGTTAGGTGCCAAGCACCACAATGATCACATTCATACACATTCTGTGGGCCTTCATGTGCTCGAAATCCTTTATAGATATGCTGGTCGATTAGTGCTATTTCAGCAAGATCTTGGTTGTAGTATTCGTATTTACGGGTTGAGCAAGACATTCTAGACTGCAATAGTATTGAGGAATGTGTATTCAGGCAAGTTCTGGACAGATTATTCAATTGAAAACTACATCTTTGAACCAGAATTATTTATTATGTCATTTGAGTTAAGCGAACTCGCGAAAGTTACAGC
>DLQN01000005.1 GCA_002477595.1 Roseivirga sp. UBA7431 | reverse complement strand
GGTGCATATAATAACAATGGCTTTAACCTTGGGTCAATTGACGAGAGAGGCTTTGACGGTCTTTTTATTGGAGATCCATTCAATCAGCCAGGCGCTCCTAGTAATACAGTTCAGTCAGGTAATATTGATTTGTACTCTGCTGATTTTAAAGTTCCTCAAGTGGCTAAATTCAATGTTGCTGTTGACAAGAGATTGTCTAACGGTTGGATTTGGAATGTTGAAGCACTTTATACAAAGACGATTCACGCCCTTAGATATGAGAACTTAAACCTTAGACCTGCAACGTCTGCCTTAACAGGAACTGGAGATAATAGACCTATCTACAACAGACGTAACGAGGTTGTACAGTCTAATAATTATGGTGGTATTTATTTAACATCAAATACTGGAAGAGGTTATGCCTATAACTTGTCTACAACATTGACAATGCCTCTGACTAATGGCTTCCAAGGTAGTGCTACTTACGCTTACGGTGATTCTTACAACGTATTTGATGGAACATCTTCTCAGAACTCATCTCAATGGAGAGGTCTTCGTTCAGTAGGAGGAAAGAATGTTGATCAGCCTTTGGTGAGATCATTCTTCTCTCAAGGACACAGAATTATAGCGCAAGCATCTTACAAGTTTGAATATGCTCAGAACAGAATGTCTACACAGATCGGACTTGTTTATGAAGGACGTGATGGACAACCATTCTCTTACACTTATAATGACAGAGGTAACTTGACTAACGAAGATTCTCGTGAGGCTAACCTTATCTATGTTCCTGTTAACAGTTCTGATATCATTTTGGTTGACGATGCTTCAGCGGGTACTGCTGCTGAGCAATGGACAGCACTTGACGCATACATCAGTGGAGATGATCATTTAAGTGAAAGAAGAGGCGATTATGCTGAAGTAAACAGTAACAGAGCTCCATTCAGACATATCTTCGATTTGAGGTTATTGCAGGAATTCAAGGTTAACGCTGGTGGAAAATCACATACACTACAGTTTACTGCTGATATCTATAACTTCGGTAACTTCATCAATAAAGATTGGGGTAGAAGATACTTCGTTCCAGGTAATTTCGAATTGTTGAACTTCGAAGGATTCGAAGCTGACGGTACAACGCCAACATTTACTTTTGATGGTGTAACTGACAACGATCCGTCTGCTAACAGAATCGATGATTCAGGTTTGGTTAGTTCAAGATGGCAAATGCAACTTGGTCTGAGATACACTTTCGGAGGTAACTAAGATCAATTACAATACGTTAAGAAGCCCAGCTACTTCGGTAGGTGGGCTTTTTTTATGGAGTTCTCCGTAAATGGAAAATTATGAAACCTATTGATGATAATATTGTTAGATTAGCGACTTAAGACATGTTGTACTATAAGACATATGATCACCCAGACTCAACGGAATGGGTCACTTTTATCCACGGAGCTGGAGGGAGTTCTTCTATTTGGTATAAGCAGGTAAAGGAGTTCAAAGCGCACTTTAATGTACTCTTGATTGACTTAAGGGGACATGGTAAATCTCAAGAGATTTTTGAAAGATACTTTTCAAATGAGTACAACTTTGAGAATATATCTTTAGACGTAATTGAGGTTTTAGATCATCTGAAAATTAAGCAGTCTCATTTTGTGGGGATTTCCTTGGGAACCATATTGATTAGAACAATTTGTGAACTGGCTCCCGACAGAGTAAAATCTCTTGTCATGGGAGGCGCTGTAACACGACTGAATATCAGGTCAAAAATGCTAGTGGTTCTAGGGAATGCCACTAAAAAATTTATTCCTTATATGTGGCTGTATAAGCTTTTTGCCTGGATTATAATGCCCCGAAAGCGAAATCAAGAATCTAGGATACTCTTTGCTAATCAAGCAAAAAAGTTGTGTCAAAAGGAATTTGTCCGTTGGTTTGGTTTGACGTATAAAATGAATCCTCTGCTTCGATATTTTAATGAGAACGATACACAATTACCTACTCTTTACATAATGGGAGATGAAGACTATATGTTCTTGCCCCAAGTGATGCAACTCGTGAGAAATCACGCTAATTCATCCTTACAAATAGTGCCAGACTGTGGTCATGTGTGTAATGTGGAGCAGCCTGACTATTTTAACAATACTGCGATCAATTTCATCACTAGTCATTCGTAGTACACTCTTCCTAATACTTCAGTTTAGCCTTATATTCTGGAATTACTTCTTAGAGATCTCATCAATTAAATAAGTTGGTATTTATTCCTTTTACTTCTCTTTGTAAGATGTAAGGGAAGGTGTAGCCTCTAATTAATATGCTCAGTCATAATTTTTGCAGAAAGAAGGCTTAATGGAATTCCACCACCAGGGTGAACGCTTCCTCCGCAGAAATACAAATGCTTGATTTTACTTGAGAAGTTTGGATGCCTTAAGAAAGCCGCAAACTTGTTGTTGGAACTATTACCATACAGTGAACCTGCCACCGAACTTGTTCTTGATTCGATAGTCCTTGGGTCGAGTACATCTTCTACTTCAATCAATGAGGCGATATCAGTCCCTAACATCTTTGACAATTTGTTGAGAATATTTTGACGCGCTTCTGCGATCAATTTGTCCCAATCCTGTCCTTGATTGTTTGGCACATTAATCATGGTAAACCAATTTTGGCATCCCTCTGGAGCATCGTCAGGTTTTTGAGTACTGGTTATATTCACATAGACAGTTGGGTCCTCGTAAATATCTCCTGATTTAAAAATATGCTCAAACTCCTTTTTATAGTTCTCTGAGAAGAAGATGTTGTGTAGATCGAGTTGGTCAAATTTCTTCTTGATACCCCAATAAAAGATCAATGCCGAACTTGACTTGGGTTGCGATAATAATTT
Organism: Roseivirga sp. UBA7431; assembly: GCA_002477595.1. Classification (GTDB taxonomy): domain Bacteria; phylum Bacteroidota; class Bacteroidia; order Cytophagales; family Cyclobacteriaceae; genus Roseivirga. The sequence continues at coordinate 1,116 of DLQN01000005.1, read as the reverse complement.
TTTAGGCTGATATTGATCTTTCAGCAGTTTCTTGTAAGTGCCTACCATATCCATATTACTGACAACTCGATCAGATTTATGGAAGCCCATGGCTGTGTTGATTCCTTTTGCCTTGCCTTCATATACTACGATGCTTTTCACTGGCGTATTGAAGTAGAATTTAACGCCTACACTTTTGGCGAGTTTGTAGATACTGTTCGTAATATCATGCATTCCCTTAATGGGGAAGTACGCTCCGCGGCCAAATTCTAGGTGTGGAATAATGTTTAGCGTTCCAGGGGTCTGATAAGGGTCTGAACCATTGTAAGTGGCATATCGATTGAATAGCTGTACAGTTTTTGGGTTTTTGAATCGCTTTTCATTCACCTGATTCATCGTTCGATCAAAATCGAACTTTGGCATTTTGAGATAAGTCTTAAGGGCCTCTCCACCAAGCCATGTAGACATCTTGTGCAAGGACTTGTGCATAAAAACTGGAGCTAGGTTATCGTAGAGGAACTTACTCTTATCTAGCGCAGATTCAATCCCTTTTTCTGGCTCCTGAAATTTATTTTGAAATTCTTCTAAGAGCTTTTCTCGGTCTGACCAAGCGGTAAATTTCGTTCCGTCTGGATAGAAATACTCACAAGTAGTTTCAAGCTTTCGGTATTCAAAATATTGGGAAACGTCTAAGCCTGAGATGTCAAACAATTCTTCTACTTGTTCTGGTAGGGTAAATAACGAAGGACCAGCGTCAAACCGGTAGCTACCAAGCTTTATTTCTGTCAGCTTACCTCCTGGATAGTTATTGGCTTCAAATACAGATACTATGTATCCTTTCTTTGCCAGTCGTATGGCTGATGCCATACCTGCTATTCCAGAGCCAATCACTATTGCGGACTTACTCATAAGTAGTCGTTAGTCTTCGTTAAGTCAGTCAATGATATGCTAAAATGCTTTTGTAATTTAACTTTACCAAGCCAGTGATTGTTTAAATACAAAAAAATGTTATTTAAAGCAGATGTTGTTGCTTGAATGGTCTTACCGCTAGATGTCACTGTTTTATCGTCTGTACCTGTCCACTGACAATAATGGCGATTGAATTGAAAGCGTTTTTCCTAGGATATCCTCACTTAA
>DLQN01000025.1:1769-14350 GCA_002477595.1 Roseivirga sp. UBA7431 | reverse complement strand
CTTGGTTTAGAAGAGAGTATGGAGCCACCAACTAAAATCATTGTAGAAGACAATGAATATTAAGAAATCCATATTGCTCAGGGTCCGCATAGCTTTTTTGGTAGCTGTGTTATTTGTTTTGACCGTAGTCTATCGTTTGGTAGACATCCAAATGATCGAAGGAGATGTTTGGAGAGAAAAGGCTGAAACATATAGTCTCGACTATAGAAAGATAAAAGCAACGAGAGGTAGCATATATGCAAGTGGTAATGATCTACTCGCTACATCACTGCCTTTCTACAAACTAGCATTTGATCCGTCACTCGTTGACGATGAGATATTTTCGTCTAAATTAGACTCCCTTTCACACCTATTGTCGGCCTTTTTCCGGGATCATTCTTCAGACTACTATCAGAAGAAGATCTCGGAGGCTCGGCAAACCAAGAGAAAATATTTACTCCTTAATAATAGAGATCTTAATTATCAAGAAAAGCAACAGCTGGAAAGTTGGCCTATTTTTAATTTAGGTCGAATGCGAGGTGGGGTTATCTTCAATAAGGTAGATAAGCGGCATAATCCTTTTCGTACCCTTGCTGAGAGAACTATCGGCTATCTGCATGACGATAATGTCGGTGTTGGTATAGAAAAGAGCTTCAATAACTACCTAGCCGGTAAAAATGGTGAGGGTTTGTTCCAAAAAGTTGCTGGTAACAATTGGGTACCCGTGAATGCATCTTCCGATGTGAGGCCGGTTGACGGTTATGATGTTCATACCACTATAGATATTAACCTTCAAGATGTTGCCCAGAACGCACTCCTTAAAACTGTCTCTAAGTATAATGCTGCTTATGGAACGGTGGTGCTAATGGAGGTTAAGACTGGTGAGATCAAGGCAATTTCAAATCTTAAGCGGACGAGAAATGGAACTTACGCAGAGAATAAGAACTATGCTGTGGCAGAAAACAATGACCCAGGTTCTACTTTCAAGTTAGCCTCCATGTTGGCTTTACTTGAGGCAGGGAAGGTTAAACTAACTGATTCTGTTGACACAGGTGAGGGGGCGCATGAGTTCAGTGATCGAGTAATGCGTGATCACAAGAATGGTGGTTACGGTATGCTCAGCGTAGAGGACGTCTTTGTGAAATCTTCTAATGTAGGTACGGCAATGCTTGTTGACGAGCACTTCGGAGGAAACCCACAAGAATACATTGACATCATTAAGAAAACTGGTTTTGGTAAGCCATTGGGTTTTCAATTGATGGGAGAGGGTAAGCCATATATAAAGGATACTGACGACCCGACATGGTCTGATGTGAGTTTACCTTGGATGTCTGTCGGTTATGAGACGCAATTAACACCTCTACAAACACTCACATTTTATAATGCCGTTGCCAACAATGGTAAAATGATTCAGCCGATCCTTGTGAAGAGTATCAACCGCGCAGATCAGTCAGTTGAAGTTTTTGAGGCGAAAGTGCTGAATAAAAAAATCGCATCAGATGAGACACTTACTGATCTGAAAAAAATGCTTGAAGGAGTGGTAGAAAGAGGTACCGCTAAAAATATAAAAAACGACTTTTATAAGATTGCAGGTAAAACTGGAACCGCACAGAAGTTGATTAATGGGCGCTATACTTGGCAGAAATATTATGCTTCATTCGCAGGCTATTTTCCGGCTAAAGACCCATTATACAGTTGCATAGTGATTATAGATAGTGCAGAGGGTTACAATCGATTTGGTGGTGATGTTGCTGCTCCTGTGTTCCAAGAAATCGCAGACATGATCTATGCACAGAACCTTGAAATCCATGATGCCTTCGAGCCAAACCTACTGGCGAGTGAAGGTAAGTTTCCATTTATAAGGGCTGGTAAGTTTGACGAGCTAAACGACCTGTGTAATCAGTTGGGTATTTCAAATCATATCGGAAAAGAGGTTCAATCAGAATGGGTAAGATCAACTGTTAGTAACAACGCGATTATTTGGGAAGAAAATCATGATGGAGAAAACCTTGTGCCAAACGTTCAGGGAATGACGCTGAGAGACGCAGTCTACATACTAGAAAATTTAGGGTTAAAAGTTTCGATTACCGGTACGGGCAGGGTGCGTAAGCAATCAGTCACAGCGGGTAGACTAATAAATCAAGGTGCACAAATTAGACTAGAGCTCGGTTAATGCCACAGTTAAAGGACATATTATATAAAGTAGCGTTACAGACAGTTTCTGGTGATATGGAGACTGAGGTAACTACACTTGCCTTTGATTCTCGTAAAGCTGATGCCGGCAGTGTCTTTGTTGCCGTGTCTGGAACTCAGGTTGATGGTCATGATTATATTGAGACGGCCATTCAGCAAGGTGCGGTTGCGATAGTTTGTGAACGCCTACCAGAAACTACTGTCGATGATATTGCCATTGTTCAAGTAGCAGATTCCGCTGAAGCATTGGGCGTTATGGCTTCCAATTTATATGGAAACCCGTCTAACAAACTTAAACTTGTTGGCATTACAGGCACTAATGGCAAGACAACCTGTGTCTCACTACTTTTTGAACTCTTCAGAGCGCTCGGCTACAATACAGGTTTGCTCTCTACAGTTGAAAACAAAATCAATGACGAAGTAATACCATCTACCCATACCACTCCTGATGCAATTACGCTGAATAAGATGTTGGCCAAAATGGTTGCCAAGGGCTGTACACATTGTTTCATGGAATCTAGTTCACATGCGATCGTCCAGAGAAGAATAGCAGGCTTGAAATATGAAGGTGCAGTGTTTACTAACCTTTCTCATGAGCATTTAGATTACCACAAGACCTTCGATGAATACATCAAGGCGAAGAAATTATTGTTTGACGGTTTATCATCAAGTGCATTTGCCTTGGTAAATGCTGATGACAAGCGTGGCTCGGTTATGTTACAAAATACCAAGGCTAGTAAGCATAAATATGCATTGAAGAGCCTTGCCGATTACAAAGCGAAAATATTATCCAATACGCTTGAGGGATTAGAGTTAGATATAAATGGCCAAAACGTTTGGTTTAAGCTGATTGGAGATTTTAATGCTTACAACCTCTTAGCTGTTTTGGGAACTGCTGCTTTATTAGGCGAAGATGAGGTTAGGGTGCTGGAGGAGCTTTCTAGCTTAGATCCTGCACCAGGAAGATTTGAGCAAGTAATCACTGAAACAGGTATTACAGCGCTCGTAGATTATGCGCATACGCCTGACGCACTCGAGAATGTATTGCTGACGATAAAGGCGATCCGTACCGGAAATGAAAAGGTAATTACTGTCGTTGGCTGTGGTGGAAATCGCGATAAGGACAAACGACCTATCATGGCGAAGATTGCTTGCGAACTAAGCGATAAAGTTGTCTTGACGTCTGACAATCCACGCCATGAGGACCCGATGGCAATCATCAAAGAAATGCAAGAAGGGGTCTCTCCTTCTAATTACAAAAAGACTTTAATCATAGAAGATAGAAGGGAAGCGATTAAAACTGCTTCTGCTTTGGCTGAGCCAAAAGATATCATTCTTGTAGTAGGGAAAGGCCATGAGACCTATCAGGAAATCAATGGAGTTAGAACAGACTTTGACGATAGGAAAATATTGAGTGAGATGTTGAACCTAATCCATAAACAGAACTAAGCGATGCTATACTATCTGTTTGATTATTTGGATAGAGAATTTGACCTGATTGGGGCTGGTGTATTCCAGTATATCTCATTCAGGGCAGGTATGGCTACGCTTTTCTCATTACTTATTACGATAGTTTTCGGTAAAAAACTTATTGAGATACTTCAAAAGAAACAAGTTGGAGAATCCATTCGTGACTTGGGCTTAGCTGGTCAAATGGAGAAGAAAGGGACACCTACAATGGGTGGTCTTATCATTATTGCCGCTATCGTAGTTCCGACACTACTATTCGCAAGGCTAGAAAATATATATGTCATTCTGCTTTTAGTGACTACCATAGCCCTCGGAGCGATTGGTTTTATAGATGACTACATAAAAGTATTCAAAAAGAACAAAGCTGGTTTGGCGGGTAAGTTCAAAGTAGTAGGTCAAGTTGTGGTAGGCCTTGTTGTTGGTTCGGTACTCTATTTCAGTGATACGGTCGTTGTTAGAGAGTTTGACGAGGCTGGAAATGTACAAACTGAAGAGACAGTCAGAACTTATACTGATTCGAAATCCACTACTACTACCATTCCTTTTGTAAAGGGCAACGAACTAGATTATAGTAAACTCAACCCAACTGAAAGTGAATGGATCACGGCAGCGATCTACATTTTGATAGTCATCTTTTTTGTGACTGCTATCTCAAATGGAGCAAACATCACTGACGGAATTGATGGCTTAGCCGCAGGTACTTCAGCCATTATTGGATTGGCATTGGCCATTCTTGCCTATATCTCTGGTAACGCAATTTTCTCGGACTACTTGAATGTCATGTTTATTCCTGATTCGGGAGAACTCGTGATTTTCTGTACTGCATTTGTCGGAGCCTGTGTCGGTTTCCTATGGTATAACTCATACCCAGCGCAAGTATTTATGGGAGATACAGGTAGCCTCTCTTTAGGCGGAGTAATTGCCGTGCTGGCCTTAGTGCTAAGAAAAGAACTTTTGATTCCTGTCTTGTGCGGGATCTTCGTGATTGAAAATGTCTCGGTGATTATGCAAGTGAGCTATTTCAAATACACTAGAAAAAAATACGGTGAGGGAAGGAGAATCTTTAAGATGTCCCCTTTACATCATCATTATCAAAAAATGGAAATCCCTGAAGCTAAGATCGTAACCCGTTTTTGGATTGTAGGAATTCTATTGGCCATTATAGCGCTGGCCACATTGAAGTTGCGCTAAGAATAGGTTTCGCTCTACGAAGGGTGAGAATTGAATTGAGATGAATCGAAAACTAACCATACTTGGAGCCGGTGAAAGCGGTGTAGGAGCTGCCCTTTTAGGGAAAGCTAAAGGGTATGACGTGTTCGTTTCGGATCATGGTTCAATTGGAAATAAATACAGAACCGAGCTTAAGGAAGCAGGGATTGATTTCGAGGAAGGCAAACACTCTGAGGAAAGAATTCTCAAAAGTGATTTAGTCATTAAGAGCCCAGGAATTCCTGACACAACTCCTTTGATCAAGTCATTACGGTCAAAGGGTAACCTTATTATTTCAGAAATAGAATTTGCTGGAAAGTACACGGATGCCAAGTTGATTGGTATTACAGGTACTAATGGTAAAACCACTACCACACTATTGACTTACCATATTCTAAAAGAAGCTGGATTCAATGTGGGTGTAGCTGGGAACATAGGAAAGAGTTTTGCACGTCAAGTACTGACCGAATCCCATGATTGGTATGTGCTCGAACTGAGCAGTTTTCAGCTCGATGATACCTACGAATTAAAACTAGAAATCGGAGTCTTGTTGAATATTACCCCAGATCATCTGGATAGATACGACAATGACTTTCAAAAATATATCGCATCGAAGATGCGCATATTTCACCTAATACACCTGGGAGGTCAGGCTGTCTATTGGCAGGATGACACCCTTTACGGGGATGACGTTGCAAGGGCCACTCGTGGCCTAGATGTACGTCCCTTCTCGCTGGGCAGAGACGCTGCCGAGATAACACATATACAAAATGATAGGTTGTTTTATGTCCCTTTTGATATTGAGGTATCTGCCCCCAGAGCAGATATCTCAATCAAGGGACTACATAATGCCCTTAATGCTATGGCGGCAGGAAATGCAGCTTTGATAGCGGGTGTAGATGAAGCAAGTCTTTTGAAAGGTTTGAAAACTTTTAGGAATGCGGATCACCGACTTGAATCAGTACGAACACTCGAAGAAGTTGAGTACATCAACGATTCAAAGGCAACCAATCTAGATGCTGTAAAATACGCCCTCGATGCTTTCGATGCACCAATTGTGTGGATTGCAGGAGGTATAGATAAAGGAAATGACTATAGCCTTGTTGAGGCTTTGGTACAAGAAAGGGTGAAAGCCTTGATCTGTTTAGGAAAGGATAATTCAAAACTCATTACCTCATTTGAGAACATAGTTCCCGTGGTAAAAGCTACTGACGATTTAATCAAAGCAGTGAGATGGGCAAAAGATTTGGCATCACCAGGAGATACAGTATTACTGTCTCCAGCATGTTCAAGTTTCGACCTGTTCAAAAACTATGAGGATAGAGGAGAAAAATTTAAAAAAGCAGTGCTAGCGCTATGATGAACCGAGTAAAAATATGGACTGACAAACACATCCAAGGCGATCCCGTCATTTGGCTGGTCGTGATTTGCCTCTCCGTTTTCGGAATCCTTGTAGTCTATAGTGCAACTGGATCGTTAGCGTATCGTTTTGCCGATGGCAATACTGAGAAGTATTTAATACGTCATACATTCATGGTCGTGCTCTCATTATTTGTAATGTGGATAGCGCATAAAGTTGATTACCGATACTACTCTAAGATCACCAAGTATGCACTATTTGTATCAGCACCACTATTATTATACGCTTGGCTATATGGCTCGAGTGTGAACGAAGCCCGAAGGTGGATTGATTTACCATTTATTGGTATCCAATTTCAGCCTTCTGATTTAGCGAAGATGGCCTTGATTGCTGCTTTGGCAACTATGCTAGCTAAAAGGCAACAGAAGATTACTGATATCAAAGAATCTTTAATTCCTATGCTTGCTTGGTGTGGGGGTATTTGTGGCTTAATCGCTATGACAAATATTTCAACGGCAATTCTGCTATTCATGACATGCATGTTGCTCCTATTCATTGGGCGCGTACCAATGAAATACTTAGCCATGCTCGCTATTGTAGGAGTTTTCGTTGGACTTATAGCCATCAAGGTTGGACAACGAGGAACTACTGCCGAAAACAGAATCACCAATTTCCTTCAAGGCACTGAGCTGCCTTATCAAGTAGAGCAATCTTACATCGCTATTGCAAAAGGTGGTGTGCTCGGTCAAGGCCCTGGAAACAGTGTACAAAGAAACTTTCTACCAGAAGCATTTTCTGACTTTGTCTTTGCCATCATCATAGAAGAATATGGAATAATAGGGGGAGTCTTCGTGCTCTTTCTATACCTGGTTTTACTGTACCGAGGCATGCGGGTTGTCGCGAATAGTGACCGAGCATTTGGAGGACTTTTATCAGCCGGTTTGAGTTTCGCAATTGTGATTCAAGCATTGGTAAATATTGGAGTAGTAGTAGGCTTAGGACCGGTTACGGGACAGACGCTACCACTTATTAGTATGGGAGGAACATCTCTTCTTTTCACAGGACTTTCCTTAGGAATTATTCTAAGTGTAAGCCGTGGTGAGCAAGAGGATATGTCTGCCGTCAATGGAGAATTAAGAAATACGGCAAGAGCCATATAGTTATCGAAAAGAAGGAACCATATCGAATCATTATCAGCGGGGGTGGAACTGGCGGACATATATATCCAGCTATCGCAATTGCTAACGCCTTCAAATCAAGATTTGAAGATGCGGAGATATTGTTCGTGGGTGCCAAAGGAAAAATGGAAATGCAAAAGGTACCAGAAGCTGGCTATGCCATCGAAGGCTTATGGATCAGTGGTTTGCAAAGAAAGCTTACACTGGATAACCTGTCTTTTCCATTCAAAGTGATTGATAGCCTGAACAAGAGTGCGAAGATCATAAAGAAATTTAAACCACATGCTGTGGTAGGAGTAGGAGGATACGCCTCTGGTCCATTGTTAAGAGTCGCAACTGGAAAGAAAGTACCTGCTGTAATTCAGGAGCAGAATTCTTACGCTGGGTTGACGAATAAGCTCTTAGCCAAGAAGGTTCAGAAAATATGCGTTGCCTATCCAAACATGGAAAGGTTCTTTCCACAAGAGAAAGTCATATTGACTGGAAACCCTGTAAGAAAGGATATTACCGAATTAGCAGGCAAAAGAAGCTTGGGACTAGCGCATTTCGGTCTAGCTGAAGATAAGCCTGTATTGATGATCCTTGGCGGTAGCCTTGGTGCACGCACCTTAAATGATAGCGTCATTGAGAATTTGACTCAGCTAATTGAGGCTGAAGTGCAAGTGATCTGGCAGTGTGGTCGATTCTATTTTGAAGAAATGACTGAGAAACTGGCTAAGACTGAGCATAATGGACTTGTTCATCTTTATGAGTTTCTGAAAGAAATGGACCTGGCTTATGCATCAGCAGATGTAGTGATCAGTAGAGCGGGTGCGCTTTCAGTGTCGGAATTGAGTATAGCGGGTAAGCCCACGATTTTTGTGCCTTCCCCCAATGTGGCGGAAGATCACCAATCTAAAAATGCTAAAGCGATGGTCGATAACGATGCCGCGGTTTTGGTAAAAGACAATGAGGCAAGAGACCAGCTGATTAATAGAGCAATAGAACTTATCAGAGATGAAGCTCAAAAAGATAGGTTAAGTAAAAACATTAAGGCAATGGCTAAGCCCAATGCTGCAGAAGAAATAGTTGAAGAAATAGTCAAACTCATAGCGTGAACCTAGACAAAATCCATAGCGTCTATTTTGTAGGGATCGGAGGGATCGGAATGAGTGCTTTAGCCCGATGGTTTAAGCATAACGGCAAAGCTGTGTCTGGTTATGATAAGACCAAAACTTCCCTTACTGACCAGTTGGTTTCAGAAGGGTTGTCTATTGACTTTGAAGATACAGTTGACACTATAGATAACTCTATCAGACTTTCGGCCGATGGTGTCCTTGTAGTATATACACCCGCAATTCCTTCTAATCATCTTGGGTTGAATTGGTTCAGAGATAATGGTTACGAAGTACTAAAGAGGTCAGAGGTTTTAGGTGTTATTACCGAAAATATGACGAGTGTGGCTGTTGCAGGAACACATGGCAAAACCACTACATCTTCGATGATTGTCCATCTACTGAAGACTGCAGGTATTGATTGCACAGGGTTCTTAGGAGGTATTGCTACCAACTACGGTACCAATATGGTGCTGAATGATAAGCCGAATAGTATCGCAGTTATTGAAGCAGATGAATTTGATCGATCATTCTTGACCTTGCATCCAGATGTTGCGGTAGTTACTGCTGCGGATGCTGATCACCTCGATATTTATGGTCACAAGGATGCACTGAAAGATTCATTTAGAGAATTTATTAAGCAGGTCAAGTCAAATGGACACCTGTTCATCAAGAATGAACTGTCTAAAGAGCTCGTTGGAGATACCATTTTGAGTCATACTGGCTACAGTTTAAAAGAAGGTGGTGTCCGATCGGAAAATATTCGAATTCAAGATTCAACTTTCATCTTTGATTACAGAAACGGTTCTAGAGACATTGATGGTATTCAGTTAAATGTACCCGGCTATCACAATGTAGAAAACATGCTTGTAGCAATTGCAGTATGCAGATCGCTAGGTGCAGATGATGAAAGCATTAAGAAAGGTGTAAGATCTTATCGTGGTGTTAAAAGAAGATTTGAGTATAAGATTAAGAGTAAAGACCTCACCTTCATAGACGACTATGCACACCATCCCGTTGAGATTGATTCCTTATTGAGGTCTGTTAGAGACTTGTATCCAAACCAAAAGATTACAGCTGTATTTCAGCCTCATTTATTCACTCGGACAAGAGACTTCGCGCAAGAGTTTTCTACTAGTCTTTCACTGGCCGATGAAGTGATTTTATTGGACATCTACCCTGCAAGAGAAATGCCAATAGAAGGTGTGACATCGGAGATGTTGTTGGACGGAATATCAGCACACAAAAAAGTAAAAGCGAGTAAGGAAAATCTGATTGATCAGATAAGTGAGTGGAAGCCAGAAGTCCTTTTGACGATTGGCGCAGGTGATATTGACAAATTAGTTGAACCCATTAAAAACGCACTGTCATGAGAGCCAAAGAAGCATTTTTAAGAATAGCCGGAATCATTGGTGGGTGCGTAGCGCTTTTTTTGATGATCAGCTTTGTAGAGAAAAGAGACCTGGGTTACAGGATCACTGATATCGATGTCGAAATCGAAAACGCTTTCGAGAACTTCTTTGTAGATGAAGATGATGTCATGTCATTGATAATGAAAAACGAAGGTGATTCTATCCTTGGAGATCAGTTTGGTCGTGTAAGTCTAAAGGCCATTGAAGCTCGCATCGAGTCGCACAGTTTTGTCAAAGATGCTGAAGTGTACAGAGACCTAAAGGGACACCTTGTTGTGAAAGCAACTCAAAATAAACCAATTGCTAGGCTCATCGCCAATAATGGTAGAAACGCATATGTTGGTGAAGATGGATATTTGCTTCCAGTTTCCACTAAATACACGGCTCGAGTACCAGTGGTCACAGGTTCCTATGTGAATAAAATGCTCGAACTCAATAATGTGCATGAAGGCGAATATGACGTAAAGGTTTACGAATTGATCAACTATATCAACGCGAATAAATTTTGGGCGATGCAAATCGGCCAGGTTGATATTGATAGCCAAGGATATGTAGTAATGTACCCTCAAGTAGGTAAGCTCAAAATGGAGTTTGGCCAGGCGGAAGACATTGATAAGAAATTTAAAAGACTAGAAATATTTTTTAAGCAAATACTACCAACTAAGGGATGGGATGCCTACCAGACGAAGGTAAATGTTGCCTTTAAAGACCAAATAATCTGTGACTAATTAATGCCATGCAACACGAAAAAATTGTAGTAGGACTCGACATTGGAACAACGAAAATATGTGCCATTGTCGGTGCCAAAAACGAGTACGGAAAACTTGAAGTACTTGGGATGGGTAAGGCCGTTTCTGACGGTGTTATCCGAGGAATTGTAACAAACATCGACAAGACCGTAATAGCCATTGAGAAGGCGATTGCTGAAGCCAGCGAGCAATCAGGAATCGAAATTAATGTGGTTAACGTAGGAATTGCCGGTCAGCACATCAAGAGCTCTATCCATCATGGTAGCATTACCAGAGATAGAGTTGATGATGAGATCACGGTCGAGGATATTAATCGACTTACCAATGATATTCATAAAATCGTAATGCCTCCAGGCTGCGAAATCATTCACGTAATGCCACAAGATTATATCGTGGATTACGAAGATGGTGTCAAAGATCCAGTAGGGATGTCTGGTGTCAAGCTAGAAGCAGATTTTCATGTAATCACAGCACAAACAAATGCTATTCGCAACATTAACAAATGTGTGAAACGCGCTAACCTTGAGATTGATGACCTAATTCTTGAGCCCTTGGCTTCAAGTATGTCAGTACTCTCTGATGAGGAAAAAGAAGCAGGTGTTTGTTTAGTAGATATAGGGGGTGGTACAACTGACGTTGCGCTTTTCCATGACAGCATTATAAGGCATACATCAGTAATTCCTTTCGGTGGTAATATCATTACTAGTGATATCAAGGAAGGCTTGAAAGTGATGCAAAATCAAGCCGAGTTGTTGAAAACTAAGTTTGGTAAAGCAATCGCTGAAGAAGCTAATCCTAACGAGATTGTTTCGATACCAGGCTTAAGAAATAGGCCTCCTAAGGAGATTTCGATTAGAAACCTAGCCCATATCATTGAAGCTAGAATGGAAGAAATTATTGAGTTGGTGCATGCCGAAATCATTACCTCTGGTTTTGCAAGTAAGCTAGCTGGTGGTATTGTGATCACCGGTGGTGGTTCTCAGCTCGGCTATATCAAACAACTTTTTGAATACATGACAGGCATGGATGCTCGAATTGGTTATCCAAACGAGCACTTAGGGAAATCGAAAATTGAAGCGATTAAGAGCCCAATGTATGCGACTACAGTTGGTCTGGTACTCTCGGGTTTTAGAGCGATCGATGAAAGAGAAAACAGGTACATGGAAAGTCAAGCTAACGGTAACGGAAAGGGTATGGTTAAAAGCGATAAGAAGGGTTCAGAATTCTTCAGTAAGCTAATCGATCGTACCAAGGGGTTACTTATGGATGATTTTCATGATAAAAACGAATATTAAGAGGGAAGCCGGAAGTTAGAAGCTGGAAGACAGAAGATAGACATAGATGAGTTTCAAGTTTGAGCAACTTAAAGTTTGGCAAAGAGCAATGGATTTAGGAGAAGAAGTTAATAGCATGGCGCTGACTTTTCCTGAAAGAGAGAGATTCAATCTTTCTTCTCAAATGCTCAGAGCTGTTGATTCTGTTGCTTTAAATATTTCAGAAGGGTCGATCGGTCAGTCGAACCCTGAGTTTAGAAAGTTCATAGGCTATTCAATTAGGTCGCTAGCCGAAGTAATAACATGCCTTTATAAGGCTAGAAGAAGAGATTATATAAAACAAGAACAATTCGATGCCGTTTATGATGCTTCATTCAATTTAATGAACATGATGGCAGCATTTAAAAATAGTATTTAGTTAACCGCTGAAGGTTTGGCTTCGGGCTTCCGACTTCAGGCTTCCAGCTTTAAAGACAAGATTATGGCAGATTCATACATGTTTGAACTTCCTTCTCACCACAAATCAATTATCAAAGTAATTGGTGTTGGTGGAGGTGGAAGCAACGCAGTAAACCACATGTTTTATCAAGGTATTAAAGATGTGGAATTTGTAGTGTGCAATACAGATGCACAGGCATTAAAAAGCAGTCCTATTCCAAACAG
>DLQN01000025.1:0-1693 GCA_002477595.1 Roseivirga sp. UBA7431 | reverse complement strand
ATTACTGCCGGAATGGGTGGTGGAACAGGAACAGGTGCAGCTCCAGTAATCGCGAAGATTGCTAGAGACATGAACCTGCTGACAGTGGGTATCGTAACAGCTCCTTTCAGTTTTGAAGGTAAGAAGAAGACTACAGCGGCCAATCAAGGTATTGCGGCTCTAAAGGAAAACTGTGATACAGTATTGGTTATCCTTAATGATAAGCTGCGTGAGATTCATGGTAACCTTCCAATAAGCAGTGCATTTAGCGAAGCTGATAATATATTGACTACGGCCGCCAAGGGTATAGCTGAGATTATCACTGTCCCGGGTTATGTAAATGTCGATTTCATGGACGTCCAGACCGTTATGAAAGGAGCGGGTGCAGCTGTGATGGGATCTGCCAAGGCGGATGGCGAAGGTCGGGCCCTTAGAGCGGCTGAGATGGCAATTTCTTCTCCATTACTTAATAGCCAAGACATTCACGGAGCTAAAAAGATACTCTTATCTATTGTCTCAGGCGAAGAAGCCGAGCTACAAATGGATGAGTTAACGGAAATCACAGAATATATACAAGAAAAAGCTGGTGATGATGCAGAGGTTATTTTCGGACATGGTATAGACAAGGAACATGGCCAAAGCATCAGCGTCACAGTAATTGCTACAGGTTTTGAGACTCCAGAACTCAGAGCTGAATCTGTTGTTAGGAAAAAGGTTATTCATCTCGAGAGCAATCAAGAGATCGAATCAAGAGACGATGACTCCCTTTCACCTAAGCACGACTCACAGACTATCCTTTTCAATACATCAGAAGATGTGAAGAGTGAGGAGACTCAACCTGAAGCTAATGAAGATTTAGAGAATGAGCCGGAGGAGATGACTTCAGGCTACTCTTTCTTAAGTCGCTTGGCAGACAAGTATGAGATAGAAGAGTATCCACCTATAACGCCTCAAGAACCAGATGTTGAAGAGCGTAATCAGGCTTTAGACAACGATTTTCATAATGAAAAGAACAAAAATTTCTTGGACATGAAGCGAGTGAAATTGCAAGAGCAGGCTCGAATTCGTGAGGAAAGGCTGAGAGGAACAAGTGGTCAACAAATTGATCAAGGTGACTTCAGAGAAAAGTTAGAAATACCAGCTTACCAGAGAAAGCAGGTGAGATTGACGGATAATTTACCGTCCTCAGAAAGAAGTGTCTCCCGATTTAATCTAAATGATGATGATGAAATCATGGGAGATAATAAGTTTCTACATGACAATGTAGATTAGTTACTTTTTTGGCCTTTGGGTTAAAAGGGACATGTGAAAAAAGGACAGCCTACTGCCATGGGCTGTTTTTTTTATGCCTTAATAGTAATTGTCATTGCGAGGGAAAGCGAGGCAATCTCACTGTAGATGCAGTATTAAAACTGAATCAACTTTTCAGCCTGTTGCTCTAGTAACTGATTATAAAGGTCATTGGTGATTTTACCATTAGCCAGGTTACGTTCGATACCAGCCAATTTAGGTTTCAATGCCAAAACATTCATGCCTAGGTAATTAAAAATATCCGTCAAGTGTAACATGGCAAAAATACCTCCTTGAACACCAGATGAAATACCAATCATCGCTGCTTTCTTATCTTGGACACCTTCAGGGTATTTAAGTCCATCAATAAACGTTTTGAGGATGCCCGGGAATGAACCATTGTATTCAGGTGCGATGAATACCA
>DLQN01000131.1 GCA_002477595.1 Roseivirga sp. UBA7431 | reverse complement strand
ACCTGTGAAGTAGCAGCATTTCCGCTTCTGTTTTGCCCATCTGAAAATGAAATGGT
This sequence comes from Roseivirga sp. UBA7431, assembly GCA_002477595.1. Lineage (GTDB taxonomy): Bacteria > Bacteroidota > Bacteroidia > Cytophagales > Cyclobacteriaceae > Roseivirga. The sequence goes on along the minus strand of DLQN01000131.1, from coordinate 2,937 downwards.
AGATCGGCTAAGTTTAAAACCAATATTATTTCCTACTCCACTTGTAGTACCAGACTTTAAAATAAAGGTACTAGAAGATCCATAAGAGATGGAATGATCAGGCTGTCCTGAGTCAAGAATCAAACCAATAATATCGACATTTCCATTGTTTGTTTCCCGCCAATTAACTGATCCTGTTCTGGATAGAACTGTACCGTTTGCAAAATAAATCTTTATTGTACCCGCAAGGTCATTCCCTTGAGTTCCTCCAAAAGTTCCTGTTGCATTGGCAGGCTGAAAAAATCCCAACTTGGAAATCCCCAAGGTAGCAAAAGTTTTTATGTCATTTGATTTGCCCGTGTTTTGACCTATTGTACCAATATATCCTTGATTAAAAAGTAAACCCACCTCTCCTTCAGCACGGTAAAAAATGGGCTGGTAAAGAGTTGTATTTGCTCCCTTCAGTTTAATTCCTTCATTCAATTTATTCTCCAACTTTACGATCGGAGTTGCGAAAGAAAATAGGGAGGAGGGAAGAATAAAATAAAATCCCAAAAGAAGGAATTTATACAAAGAGGGTGTACAAAATGATTTTACCATTTCTGCGTGTTGGTGGGGTTACATTCAGTTATGTCCTAACTATCGTGGATGCAAAAAAGAATGTTATTCTTTTTTAGAAGAAAAGTTGAAAGTAGAATAATAAATTTATTTAACCGCGTGGCCCTACGATTTTTACAAAACAAAGTTATCCAAAGCTAGCTTTTTTTGTTCATGATTTAGTCCTGATGCTGAGTTTTCCGATAGGCCAAGGCCATTTTTACTTCTCCCCATGAGTATTCATCCCCTAGTTGTGCTTTGATCTCACCTGAACCGGCCGTCTCAGGAGTGATGAGCGTAAGTATGTTGTTGAGCTTTTCCTTGTCAATGATATCGAAGGGATCAATTTCTCCACTTTCTACGTAGGTGCACAAATGGCTTTCAATAGTACTTGGGACTAGGCTTCTTTCCTGGGCAATTTCTTCTATTGTTTTTCCTTCTTTATGGAGGCTGAATGAAACTTCGGCAGTAGGGGTTTTATCTTTTTTCTTAGCCTTGAGTTCTATTTTTCTGGTCTTGTGGAGGTCGCTGTCTTCCAGGTCTTCCTTGGTTAAGATCTTATCGTCAGCCATTGACTTTATGAGCAGATCTATCTTCTGCAAAGCGAGTGCCTTATTAAAAAAAGCCTGTTCTATCGTTTTAATCTCCTTACGATATGTTTTGAGCTTAGTCTTTTCTTTTAAGTTGTCGTCATGGTTTTTTAAGTCCTTCGAAGCCTTTTTTAAGATCGGAGTGAAGTATGCTGTGGCTTTGCTTACACGTTCAGCCAATTGTTTTAAGTAGTCCTCTTCAGTAGCAATGATGCGCTGCGCTTGTTTGGCAAAGCTTGCGCCAACTGATTTGATGGTTAACACTTCCTCAATTAAAGCCTTTGTCCAAAGATGATGTTGCTGCTTGGTCGATCGATTTTCTTGCTTATCGAAACTCCTTTCATGGGCTTGCAATTCAAAAATGACTCCTGCAAAATTGAATGTATTGGCCACTAGTTTTGAGAGATAATTCTTTCGATCTGATGAAAGATTATCGGATAGCTGACCAACTGAAGCCTTAGACTTGGCAAAGTCTTTCATCGACTCGCTTAGGTCGAAGTTGGATGCCGGTATTTTAGAAGAGAGCACTAAGCCATCCAATGAGGTCAGTCGTGATAGCGCTACATAAACTTGTCCTTGCGCGAAGGCATCCGTTAAGTCAAGAATGGCTTTTTCGAAGGTCAATCCTTGACTTTTGTGTACTGTGACGGCCCATGCCAGTTTTAGAGGGTACTGTTCAAAACTTCCAATTACCTTTTCATCAATCTCGTTGGTTTCCTTATTGAGTGTGTAGCGCTTGTTCTCCCAGGTGTAAAAGGGTACTTGTACTTCAACATCATTCTCAAAAGTAACGCGGATATCGTTCGGTTCGAGTTTGGTGATATGACCAATCTTCCCATTAAAAAATTGACCTTCTCCGCTCTGATCGTTTTTAATAAACATGACCTGAGCCCCTTGCTTGAGCTCCATGCTATTGGAAGTTGCAAACAAGTTTTCGGGATACTCACCCTGAATCTTGGCTCGGTAAGTTTGAGGTTTTGCATTGAGTTCTGCTAGACGGGTAGTATTAATCTCATCAGCTTTTCGATTGTGTGTGGTCAGGTGGATGTAGCCTTGACTTGATAAACTGTGATAATCTTCTTTGTAATGCTGGTTCAGTGCTGCAATATCCTCGGCAGTCTGTTGGTTTTCGCGAAAACGATTTAGAATATCAATAAATCGCTGATCGCTTTGTCGATAGACCTTGTCCAGCTCCACATTAAGAGGGGGATTGTCTTTCAGCGCGTGCGCTTCAAAGAAATAGCTGCTGCCGTAATAGTTTGATAAAACTTGCCACTCATTGTCTTTTACCACGGGTGGAAGTTGCATGAGGTCGCCAATGAATAGCATTTGAAGACCACCGAAGGGTTCGTTCTTTCGTTTTCGCATGAAGCGTAGCATGTGGTCTATGCAGTCTAAAAGATCCGCTCGAAGCATACTTACTTCATCAATGATCAATAGCTCGACTTCATTGATTAAGTTCCTTTTGGAAGCATTGAATCTAAGATTTGAAAAGAGATTGAAGAGCGTTGTGATCTGAGCATTTACATTTGGAGGCTGAATTCTTTCTGGAATAAAAGCGCCAAAAGGAAGTTGTAATAGGGAATGGAGTGTAACGCCCTCCGCATTGATCGCTGCGATACCTGTCGGAGCAGCCACCACTATCTTCTTGTGCGAATTAGCCACAATGTACTTAAGAAAGGTGGTTTTGCCCGTGCCCGCTTTCCCTGTCAGGAAAATGTGCCTATCGGTTGTGTTGATGTAATCAGCTGTAACTTTCGCGAGTTCGCTT
>DLQN01000139.1 GCA_002477595.1 Roseivirga sp. UBA7431 | reverse complement strand
GGCTCAGTCTCATTACATATGCCCGATGCGCTCTCTAAAGAAGCCACCATTCCTACGCCTTCATTTTCGGCATTAAAGTCAGTACCTGCCTGATAAACATCTTTGGAATACTCCTCAAGGAGCTTCTTATAAATAACTGATTGAGCGACTCCGTTTCTTGAACTTGCCTCTTCAACTGCAGTATAGATTGCCATGACCTGCAAAGCCACGCTACCTTGTTCAAGAAATGGTAACCCCGCACCAAAAGCCTTTGTCTCAGGCTTGGCCTCTTTATTCATGAGTAGGTAGACCAAAAGGTCACAATGAAGATCGATGATTGGTAGTCCCTGCATATTAAAGGCTCCCTGTTCTGCCTCCATCAACAGGAAGATTGACCCCATTAATATAGCTTGCTGAAGGTGTCGCTAAGAACACAGCTGCTGCTGCGATCTCTGAGGCATCTGCAAAACGTTTAGCAGGCACACTGGCTTTCATTGCAGCATCTACCTCTTCAATACTCTTTCCTGATTTCTTGGCTTTGCTCTCAATGATAGTGCTCAAACGCTGTGTGGCGGTAGCTCCTGGCAGCACATTATTCACTGTGATTCCGAATTGCCCTAATTCGTTTGCTAAAGTCTTCGACCAATTAGCAACTGCACCTCTAATGGTATTCGAAACACCTAAACCGGTCAGAGGTACTTTTACTGAAGTACTGATAATGTTAATGATTCGACCATAAGCAGCGTCTTTCATTCCAGGAACTACTGCCTGGGCTAATATATGATTGCAAATCAAATGCTGATTAAAAGCTATTCTAAATTCATCAATTCCCGCATCGATCGCTTGACCTCCTGGAGGGCCTCCTGTATTATTAATCAAAATGTGATATGCATTTCCCTGACCAATATGCTCATCTAACACCGCTTTTAACTGATCTGGTTTTGAGAAATCAGCTACTAAAGTCTGATGATTTTGTCCGGAGGCATGGAAGAGATCGGCTTTTACTTTACTCAGCGTTTCTTCATTGCGAGCACACAAAGTGACACTTGCACCAAGGTTTGCAAGTTCTTCGGCTATTGCTTTACCAATACCCTGCGTACTACCGCAGACTAAGGCATTTTTTCCTTTTAAATTAAGATCCATAGGTTTTCGGCTATCTATCAAAGTTATGAAAATCGAGTTTAGTCCTACCGTGATTTTCCGTATTTTAGAGGCACGCTAAATAGAAAGGAAATGGGCATTAAAAGACCGTTCAATCTTAACCAATGGATTGAAGAAAATCGCGATTTACTTAAGCCACCTGTAGGCAACAAAAACCTCTACCCTGAAGGAACAGACTATATCGTAATGATTGTGGCTGGACCTAACGCTAGAAAAGATTACCATTACAACGAAACGGAAGAGCTATTCTATCAGCTAGAAGGAAATATCAATGTCCGAATCCAAGAAGATGGTAAGGCCGTTGATATCCCTTTGGGTCCTGGTGACATGTATTTACACCCACCGAAAGTCCCACATTCTCCTGTGAGGTCTGAAGGCTCCATTGGCTTAGTCATCGAACGCGTGAGAAAACCAGAGCATACTGATGGCCTCATGTGGTTTTGTGATAACTGCAATAATAAGCTGCATAACACCTATTTCCCTTTAACCAACATTGAGAAAGACTTCTTGCCGAGATTTAAAGAATTCTATGGTTCAGAAGAGCTTCGTACTTGCAAAAGCTGTGGCCATACCATGGAAACTGACCCGAGGTTTGTGGAATAGGAAATTGGTCAAATAGTAAATCAGGGAATTGGTTAATTTGTGTAAATGAAGTTAGAAGAACTCAATGTATACAATCAAGCAAATGTCATCGCAGATGAAGTATGGCAAATTGTTGAATCATGGGATTACTTCAAGAAAGATACCTTGGGTAAACAATTAGTCAGAAGTGCCGATTCAATAAGTGCTAATATTGCGGAAGGTTACGGGCGCTACTTCTTTAAGGAGAATAGAAATTTTTGTTATTACTCGAGAGGCTCATTGTTAGAAACCAAGAACTGGATAGGTAAGGCTTACAGAAGACAAATTATTGATCAAGAGAACCATGATAATCTAGTGAAAGAGCTTGATCAGCTACACAAATCTCTGAATGGCTATATAAAATACATTACAGAAAGTTCAAGAAAAGAGAGTTGAAATTGTTTAAGTACCAATTACCCATTTTACAAATTCACCAATTGACCGAATGCTAAAAATAGACATGCATACCCACATCATTCCGAAGCATCTGCCCAAGTGGACAGAGAAGTTTGGATATGGTGATTTCATCAACTTGCATCATCATAAGGAAGGTGCAGCCATGATGATGAAGGGCTCCAAGTTCTTTCGTGAGATTCAATCTAATTGCTGGGATGGACAAGAAAGAATAGATGAATATGCTACCCATGGTACCCAGGTACAAGTGGTCAGCACGATACCCGTTATGTTTTCTTATGACGCAAAACCAGAAGACGCTTTAGAAGTATCTCGTTTCTTAAACGATGACATTGCAGCGCTTTGCCATAAATACCCAAAGAATTACCTCGGCCTGGCAACAATCCCAATGCAAGATGAGGAACTGGCCATAAAAGAATTAGAACGTTGTAAAAATGAGTTGAACTTACCGGGCATTCAGATAGGATCTAATATCAACGACAAGAATTTAAGCAGTCCACGCTTCTTTCCAATCTTCGAAGCTTGCGAACGTCTCGGTATGGCCGTAATGATTCACCCTTGGAATATGATGGGCTTTCACAACATGGACCGTTATTGGTTGCCATGGTTAGTCGGTATGCCTGCAGAAACATCAAGAGCAGCGTGCTCCCTTATTTTTGGTGGTGTTTTAGAAAGGTTACCTAAGCTGAGAGTTAATTTCTCTCATGCAGGAGGATCATTCCTTACCACTTTAGGAAGAGTAGAACACGGCTTCAATTGCCGGCCTGACTTGGTAGCCATTGACAACCCTGTTAACCCAAGAGAATACATAGGCAAATTCTGGATTGATAGTATCACCCATGATCCCTTACTTCTGAAATACGTCCTTGAATTACAAGGTTCGAAAAGAATCACTTTAGGATCAGACTATCCGTTCCCACTAGGCGACTTAGAGATTGGCGCCTACATTGAGGAGATGGGTCTATCGGATGAAATTGTTGAAGATATATTTTGCAATGCCACACTAGAGTGGCTCGACTTACCAAAAAGTCAATTTGAATTATGAGGGATACGGCAATAGCGTATATGGATTCCCCACTTGGGAAAATCAAAATTGTTGGTGAAAATGGCATCATCAAAAGAGTCAGTTTTGTTGATGGTGAAGAACGGGATACGGAAGGACCTATAACACTAGCGGTACGACACTGCAAGAAACAGCTCAAAGAGTATTTTGAGGGCAAAAGAAAGGAATTCAATGTACCAATCGATCCGGATGGCACAGACTTCCAAAAGGAAGTTTGGGGTGCCCTACTAGACATCCCTTTCGGTAAAACATCTACCTACGCCAAACAGTCCGTGGCTTTGGGAGACCTCAAAAAAATTAGAGCTGTGGGCACTGCCAACGGTAAAAACCCTATCGCAATCATCATACCTTGCCATCGTGTCATAAGCACAGACGGAAGTCTTACTGGCTACGCTGGTGGGCTAGATAAAAAAGAATGGCTCTTAAGACATGAAGAAAGCATGCCTGGCCAAAATCAAACAAGCATGTTCTAATGAAATTTGAGAATAGCCTTTCATTTGCACAGAAAATGGACGCTGAAGATCCGCTGAGATCATACAGAGATCGTTTTCACATTCCTCAAGTCAACGAAAAAGACAGCTACTATTTCACTGGTAACTCTTTAGGACTCCAACCCAAATCCGTTCGAGGATTTATTGAGGAAGAGCTAAAGGGTTGGGAAACCCTTGGCGTTGAAGGCCATTTCGATGGACATAGCAAACCTTGGGCGCATTACCATAAGTTCAGTAAGGAAGCACTCGCTAAAATTGTTGGCGCTAAGCCATTGGAAGTTGTTTCTATGAATAACTTAACCGTCAACCTGCATTTGTTGATGGTCTCGTTCTACCGACCGACCTCCACGCGGTACAAAATCATTTGCGAAGCAGGCGCTTTTCCTTCAGACCAATACATGTTCGAGAGTCAATTGAAGTTTCACGGATTAAATCCTGACGAAGCCTTAATTGAGATTAGCCCAAGAGATGGCGAGCATACGCTTCGAACAGAGGACATTCTTGCCGAAATAAAGTCTACTGGTGATGCACTTGCCTTAGTACTCATTGGTGGCGTTCAATATTACACAGGCCAATTCTTTGACTTAAAAACGATCACTTCAGCCGGACATGAAGTTGGCGCCTTGGTCGGTTTTGATTTGGCTCACGCCTTCGGAAACCTTCCTTTGTCACTACACGATTGGGACGTAGACTTTGCCACTTGGTGTTCTTACAAATACCTAAATTCTGGACCCGGAAACGTATCAGGAATTTACGTGCATGAACGTTTTGCTCAAGATGATTCTTTGAATCGTTTTGCAGGCTGGTGGGGACACAATGAATCTGAGCGATTCTTGATGAAAAAAGGTTTTAAACCGATGCCAGGTGCTGACGGTTGGCAATTGAGTAATGTGAATGTGATCTCAACTGCTGCACATTTAGCCTCGCTAGAAATCTTTGATGAGGTAGGTATGGATGCGCTTCGAGTAAAGAGTTTGAAATTGACGGGATACATGGAATTCTTGGTGAATGAATTGAGTGGGGAAGATCAAGTCTTCGAAATCATCACACCCAGCAATCCAGCAGAGCGGGGCTGTCAATTATCGATCTTCTGTCATAAAAATGGAAAGCTACTTTTTGACGCTTTAACCCAAGAAGGAGTCATATCAGACTGGCGCGAACCCAATGTGATTCGAGTAGCTCCTGTCCCATTATATAACACATTTGAAGATGTTTATCACTTCACAAGAATATTGAGAGAGAGTCTCGAAAAGATGTAAGTATGGAAAGTAAGAAATATAAGATCAGCATACTCGGAGCCGGATTAGTAGGCTCACTACTTTCAATAATGCTAGCCAAAAGAGGTTATCAAGTGACCATTTTTGAACGAAGACCTGATATGCGTAAAGCTGGAGCCATCGGTGGGCGTTCCATCAATTTAGCGCTTAGCAGAAGAGGATTAAAGGCGCTCGAAAGGATCGGTCTGAAAGATAAAATTCAAGAAAGCTGTATTCCCATGCCCGGTCGAATGATTCACGATCTAGCCGGGAATCTAGACTTTCAACCCTACGGGAAAGAAGGAGAATATATCAACTCTGTTTCGCGAGGTGGTTTAAACTGGCTACTCATGAATCAAGCAGAAGCACATGGAGTAAACATTCAATTTGAACATCGATGCATTGATGTTGACTTTGATTCAGCAACAGCTTCCTTTGACAACGGAACATCTATCTCTGCCGATTTCCTTTTCGGTGGTGACGGGGCATTTTCTGCTCTCCGTGGCGCTATGCAAAAGACAGATCGATTCAACTTTACACAGCAGTACATTTCAGCTGGCTATAAGGAGTTGACCATGCCTCCAACAGCTGATGGTGACTTTGCTATTGACCCTGGCGCGTTACACATTTGGCCTAGAGGTGAGTATATGCTCATTGCATTACCCAACCTCGACAAAAGCTTTACCTGTACCCTATTCTTTCCCTTTGAAGGCGAAATCAGTTTTGATTCCATCAGAACCGAAGCAGATGCTGAAGCATTCTTTAACGACAAGTTCAAAGATGCCGTCCCTCACCTTCCGAACTTGAAAAAGGAGTTCTTCGAGAACCCTACTTCAAGCTTAATTACCGTAAGATGTGATCCATGGGTGAAAGGTAATACGGCACTCATTGGAGACTCCGCACACGCCATTGTGCCGTTCTACGGCCAAGGTATGAACTCAGGGTTTGAAGACTGCTATGTCTTTGATCAGTTATTAGAAAAGCATGGCGACATCAACGATGCCTTGCTAGCCGAATATCAAGAATTGCGAATTCCTGATGGCAACGCCATTGCAGACTTAGCACTATACAACTTTATCGAAATGCGTGATAAAGTGGCGGATGACAAATTCTTACTCCAGAAGAAGATCGAGAAGAAGCTCAATGAATTATATCCCGAGAAATGGGTGCCACTCTATTCCATGGTGACCTTTAGCGATTATCGTTACTCAGAAGCTATTGCCAAAGGTGATAAGCAGCAAGTGATTATGAATGAGGTGCTGGCTAGGCCAGGGATTGAGGAGAATTGGGAGAACCTGGACTTGGAAGAGGTTGTTAATAAGCTTTAGTGGTTTTACGCAACAGATTGCCGCGCTTCGCCTGCCTAGCGGACAGGCAAGCTCGCAATGACAGTTTCTTTTGACTCTACACCAACTTCCTGCCGATGACAAAATCTCTAGGGGACACCCCTTTCACCCCCTTAAACCTCCTGTTAAAATTGCTCAGATTATTAAAACCAGACTCAAAAGCAATCTGAGCAATGGGTTTGTCCTTTTCAGCTAACAATTTACAGGCCTGTCCTATGCGGTATTCATTCAGAAAATCGAGATACGTCTTCCGCGTATGCTGTTTAAAATATCGACAGAATGCGGTAGTCGTCATATTTGCAATAGCCGCTACTTCTGCCAATTGGATTGGCCTGTCATAGGCTTCCATGGTAAAATTGAAAATGTCATTGAGCCGTTTCCCCTCCACTTCATTTACCTTTTTAGTCTGCAATTGACCTGACAGATATTCGAATTGTTCCGCACTAGAAAGCTGCTTGAGAATCTCTATTAAATAAATGATCCGATTGAGTCCCTCTTGTTTGAAAAGCGTTCGAATGCTCAATCTAAGCGTTTCAATGCACGACCCGCTAAGCTTCATTCCACGACCCGCCTGATTGATCAGCTCGACTAAGCCTTTTGCTTCTGGTAACTCAAGAAACGGAGCTCCTAAGGTTTCTTTATCAAAGAAAAGCGTCAAAGCCTTTGCATGCAAATCACTGTTTGACTTATAGTAACTACTATCATTTCGAAAAACGTGAGGGGCGTTTGACCCAATGACAAATACATCCCCCGGCTGAAAGCTTCCTAAGTAGTCACCATAAATTAATGTCCCATGACTCTCCTCTATAAGCGTGACTTGAATTTCGGGATGTTGATGAAGCGTATCATAGAAGAAAGGCTCTAGATCAACCTGTGTATGAAAAGAGGTCTGTTCTGTCTTCGGAATCTTGAATGGAAGTGCCTTTATCAATACGATATAGTCTATTTGTGAAGTCAAAAATACTCATAAATGATAATATCATATTAGTATTGGTAAAAATCCGCAGCGACTAATTGTCTTTACAGTAATACATTTACGAAATCATTTCGTCATTGGGAGTACAACGAAGCAATCTTCCATAATTGATCTGGGGATTGCCGCGTCACACTCTTACTCGCTCCTCGCAATGACAGTAAAAAAATAAAGCAATATGAAAGTAGCATGGGAAGGTGTTTACCCAGCGGTAACCACAAAGTTTACAACAGATGATCAACTGGATCTTGAAATGTTCGAGACCAACATCCAAGCACAATTATCAGCAGGTGTAGATGGAATTATTTTAGGAGGCACCCTCGGGGAAGCCAGTTCTCTAATGGAAGACGAAAAAGATGTCTTGGTGGCCAAAGCTGTTGAGATTTGTAACGGCCAAGTTCCGGTAATCATGAACATCGCTGAACAAACAACGAAAGGGGCTATCATAGCAGCAGAAAAAGCTAAGAAGCATGGCGCAAGTGGCTTAATGATGCTTCCTCCTATGCGATATAAGGCTGACGATAGAGAGACAGTAACCTATTTTAAGGCTGTTGCCAATTCAACTGACTTGCCGATCATGATCTACAATAACCCTGTCGACTACAAGATTGAAGTCACTCTTGATATGTTCGAAGAACTAATTGAATGCGAAAACATTCAAGCAGTCAAAGAATCGACTCGTGACATATCCAACATTACTAGAATGATTAATCGTTTTGGCGATCGTATCAAGATTTTATCTGGGGTTGACACGCTAGCACTTGAAAGCTTATTTATGGGAGCAGGTGGCTGGGTCGCTGGTCTCGTTTGTGCCTTCCCGCGAGAAACTGTTGCCATTTACCGTTTGAAAAAGGCTGGAAGAATAGAGGAAGCGCTGAAAATCTATAGATGGTTTCTTCCTTTGCTCGAGTTAGACATCAATGCTAAGCTCGTTCAAAACATCAAATTAGCTGAAGTAGCTACAGGGATAGGAACAGAAAACGTACGTGCACCGAGATTACCATTGGTTGATGATGAAAGAGCACACGTAATGCGTATAATTGAAGAAGGTTTAGCCACTAGGCCTGAATTGCCAGATTACTTAAATCTTTGAAAATGATCACAGGAAAGAACTATATCGGAAAAGATGCCTCGGCTAAGGGGAACACTATCCTAAAAGCATACAACCCCACGGACAGCTCTATTTTCCCTGAGGAATTTGTAGCAGCTACTTCGGAAGAGATTGATGAAGCCGTTGCCAAGGCTGACCAAGCTTTCGGGTCCTATAAAGCTATCTCTTATG
>DLQN01000073.1 GCA_002477595.1 Roseivirga sp. UBA7431 | reverse complement strand
GTTTCCACGCCACCACCAGCTAAGATACCATGAAAACCAAGGTCTTTGAGTCTTGTGAATTGAGTTCTCCATTCCGACTCCGTTTTATCGGCACCATTACCAACCCACATCCAGAGCTTAAAGTCTTCAGAGCTTTCGGTGGTGCATGATGAGAATAGGGTAGGTGTAGCTGCGATGGCAAATGTGCCAAGGCCTAGCTGTTTCAGAAACTTCCTTTTATTCATTACTTTTTTATTTCTTTCCACAATCTTCCAGTTTCATTAATGTGCCAAAGGATTGACGCATCAAAGGGGTGTTGCATGATGGCATGATAGCCATACTCATTAGCTTTAATTTCCCATTGTATTGTTCGGCCAACATTGAATGCCTTGTGTTGGATTAACTCCCCCTTGCTATCATTGTAGTCTTCATTCTTCTTTCGGTAGGCGATTTGTTGGCGATGCACATCAAACAATAGTTGCCTCACTTCCTCTGAGCCAAAATCAGAAACGAAGTCTATATTTTCACCAACAGGAATATCACTGAATACCACCATCCCCCAAAACTCTGGTTCGTGCATGGCAATAGCTCTCTGAGGAGACCATACCCAATTGTTTTCAGGTAGGTTCTTGTCTGTTTTAGGGTCTTTCTTCTTGAAATATGACCTACCTTTTACTTCAGTTTCCCATTGCACTCTTGAGAAATTCACGCGCCAAATGTCATCGTTCTTAGGTGGTGATGAGGCATGAGTGGCTTCTTTTAAAGCTTTCCAAGGAATGGCTACTTCAACTGACCAACCTTCGTCCTTATCAGATGGGTCATTGATGGTTCCATCGATCTTTACCGCTGACTGTAGGCCTTTAATATTCCAATTGTTGATGGCATGGCCATTGTCACGGTATGGTTTGGTCAACAGTAAATCCCAAACCGTATTGAAGGCATTTACCTCGTATTCATAATAATTATGCGTATCACCATCAGGATCAATGAATATCTCAAAGTCGTTATCATAAAAGATGACCGCATCGCGTTCGGTAAGTTTGGCCCAAATATGAGGCTCTTCCATTTCGGCATAGAAATAGAAAAACTTATCGTCCCAAAGCATTTTGACACGTGTCTTATAATAGGGCTTGGGGTTTTTACTTCCTTCGATATCCACAAAATATTCGCTCCATGATGCTTTTTGCCATGATGCTTCACTGCCGTTACCATCAATAGACATTTCACCAAGAGTTCTTTTGGCGGCATAAGCTCGTCCTTCAATCAATCTAATTTGAGCTGAAGTGAGGTTTGAGAAAACAATAATGAATACTAAACTTAAAACTTGTCGCATAAAAAAAGCCTCTTCTGTTTTTAGAAGAGGCTCAATATCTTAAAAACTTCTCAAACTAGAAGATACTTATGCCAAAGAACTTAAAGAGTACCGTTAAAATGAATAGTGCTCCAAGTACAATTGGTGCTAAGTAGCTGATTGCAAAGTTGAGATACTTCTGTACGAATGATCCTTTGTAACTAGGAGCTCCTTGTGCTAATTCATCGTCCAGGTTATGCTTCTTCCAAACGTGCGCTGCAAAGAAAGAAATCATACAACCACCCAATGGTAATAGTGTATCATTTGCGATAGCAGCGATCAGGGATAAGAAGTCTGTGTCAGTACCTCCCGCTTTATAAGTCGTAAAGCTATTACTGAAGAAGTCTGAGTATCCGTTACCCAATAAAGAAGGAATTCCTACTAAGAAGATGACTCCTGCAACTAACCAGACAGCACGTTTTCTTTTGATCTTCAACTCATCTACTACATAAGACACTGGTACTTCCAGTAAAGAAACGGTAGAGGTAAGTGCTGCAAAGCATAGTAAAACAAAGAAAGTTGTACCGGCTACTATGCCTAGCGTACCACCGATGTTACCGAAGATTTGAGGGAGTGTGACAAATATAAGTCCAGGTCCACGCCCTGCGCCTTCCATGGTTCCACCACTCATGAAACCGATGAGTGGGAAAATCATTAAGCCTGCTATTAAGGCTATACCAACATCAGCTAGTGTAACCCAAGCAGCTGCACTGACAATGTTTTCTTTTTTGCTTACGTAGGATCCGTAGGTAATTAAAGCCCCCATTCCCAACGAAAGTGAGAAGAAGGCTTGGCCCATGGCATTGTAAATAACTGAGGCATTGAGCTTAGTGAAGTCAGGAACTAAGTAAAATTTAAGTCCATCCGAAGCATTTGGTAGTGTCATTGAATAACCGACAATCACCAGCATCATGATAATGAGTGTTGGCATTAGGAGCTTTGCGGCTTTTTCAATACCACCAGAAATCCCTTTAGAGACTACATAGGCAGTGGTCCCCATAAATACGGCACCATAGGCACCTACTTTGATTACATCTTTGATGTATTCACCAAACTCATCAGCAATGGCAAAGTTACCGGCAACCATTTCAAGGATATAACCGAAAGCCCAGCCTGCTATAATATTGTAAAATGAAAGAATAAGCACACCCGCGAGGATACCCATTTTACCAATCCAATTCCATTTATTGTACCCTAAGGCATTGAATGCACCAACAGGGTTAAGCTGGGTCTTCCTACCGATAGCAATTTCAGTTGCCATAACGGGGAAGCATAAAATGAAACAAAAGAAGAGATAGATGACAACAAATGCTGCACCTCCACCTTCACCAACTTCATAGGGGAACCCCCAAATATTACCTAAACCAACTGCAGATCCAGCAGCTGCTGCGATAAAACCTATTCTACTTGAAAAACCTCCTCTAGGTGCCATTCTTAAATTATTTAAAAAATCGAATATATGGGATTCTTGTTTCCCAATCTTGCTATTCATCAAAAAAGTCCTCTGCCAGACAGGCAAATCCTATCAAAAAGGTAATTTCAATTTAAAATTATCAGAATGGCGTTTATAAAAGTGATAGAACACTCGGAGGCAGCAGGTGAATTGAAAGAAGTTTATGATCACTTATTAAAAACTCGAGGAAAGCTGGCGGAGGTTCATAAAATCCAAAGTCTTAATCCAAAGTCGATCATTGATCACATGGAGCTATATATGACGATAATGTTCGGCAAGTCTCCCTTGAAGCGTTATCAGAGAGAAATGATTGCCGTAGTGGTATCTGCAGCTAATAACTGTGAATATTGTCAGGTACACCATGGAGCGGCTCTCAATCACTTTTGGAAGGATGAAGAAAAAGTTGCGCAGCTTTGGCTCGACTATAAATCTGTTGAATTATCCGTGATAGATGCACTCTTGTGCGGTTACGCATTCAACCTCACGTCATCACCGGGTGACGTTAAAGAAAGTGACTACTTAGCGCCATTAAAGAAACTAGGCTTAGAAGAGAGAGCCATTCTCGATGCATCATTGGTGATTGCCTATTTCAATTTTGTTAATCGCTTGGTATTGGGGCTAGGGGTAGCATTGGAAGAGGATAAGGGAGTGGGTTACAAGTATGACTGACATCTTTCAGGAAAAACACTTATTATTGGTGTTTCGAAAGCCACTACATGGAACCATTTTTTACTAATGACGCAATAGTACTCGGTTTACTAATTATTATAGTTGCCGCAGTATTTCATACTTCATCCTCTTCTAATCCGAAATGGAAGAAGTTCTACACTTATGTGCCAAGCATTCTGTTATGCTATTTCTTACCAGGCCTACTCAATTGGCCTTTAGGACTCATTTCAGGTGAGGATTCGAACCTTTACTTTGTTGCTTCAAGGTATTTGCTGCCAGCCAGTTTGGTGTTACTGTGCCTCAGCATAGATATAAAAGGAATTATCAACCTAGGCTCTAAAGCCGTGATCATGTTTTTTGCTGCTACCATTGGTATTGTTCTAGGTGGGCCATTGGCCATTCTTCTTATCTCTGCAATTGCTCCCGAAGTACTGAATGTAGGAAGTGGAGAAGAGGTTTGGAGAGGCTTAACAACAGTAGCAGGAAGTTGGATTGGCGGAGGTGCTAATCAAGCCTCAATGAAAGAGATATTTGGTGTCAGTGATAAGCTATTTGCCACCATGATTGTCGTAGATGTGATCTGTGCAAATATCTGGACTGGCTTTCTCCTTTATGGGGCAAGTAAAACTGAAAAAGTAGATAAGTGGCTCAAATCTGATACGACAGCCATTGACGATTTAAGGGACAGGGTAGAGCATTATCAAGCCAGTATTGCCAAAATCCCAACACTTTCGGAAGTAATGACGATTCTGGCCATTGCTTTTGGCGGAACGGCTTTGGCACATTGGGGAGCAGATGTCATTGCACCGCTGATGGAAGCCAGACGCGAATGGTTATCGAAGTATAGTCTTGAGTCATTAACCTCAGGTTTTTTCTGGCTTGTTGTGATTGCTACCACCATAGGTGTTGGTCTATCATTTACCAAAATGAGAAAATACGAAGGGGCAGGCGCTTCTCGTTTAGGCAGCGTATTCATTTTCATTCTTGTGGCAACCATCGGTATGCGCATGAACGTAGGAGAGATATTTGATAACCTCGGACTGTTTGCTATCGGAATCACTTGGATGTTATTCCATGTGATCATTATGATCGTGGTGGCAAAAATAATAAGAGCACCATTCTTTTTTGTCGCTGTGGGCAGTCAGGCCAACGTTGGCGGGGCAGCTTCGGCACCGGTAGTCGCCTCGGCATTTAGTCCTGCATTGGCACCAGTGGGTGTTTTACTAGCCGTGTTGGGGTATGCACTGGGTACGTACGGAGCCCTACTTTGTGCCCAATTAATGGAAAGTGCTTCTGGTGTATTTTAACAAAAGTTTAATTAGGCTCTGCTGTCAATTTCGCGTTGTGCATTTCTTGTCAAGTTTCCGAATGCCCAGAGTGGGTAAACAAACCCTACGATCAGAACAATAGGGATTAGAGCATATCCATCGGAGCTACTAATGATAAAAGAATAGATAGCTACGGCTGTGGCAATGACAGCGGCAAAGCTCATTAATGTGGTCTGAAGCTTCTTGAACTTTTTTATCTTAACCTCTAACTCCTCAACTGAGTATTCCTCAAATTCATTTTTGACTAGCATTACTTTAGAATTAAAAAGTCAGGTGAATTGTTTAATAAGATTCTAAGAGTTGAAACAACTCATTCAATTTCGGAGTAAGAACGATCTCTGTCCGTCTGTTTAAAGCTTTGTTTTCGGCCGAAGTATTTTCTGCCACGGGAGAGAATTCACCACGTCCAGCAGCAGTAATTACCTCTGAGCTGATTCCATTGTTTATTAAGATTCTTACAATCGAAGTGGCTCGAATAACACTCAAATCCCAATTGTCACTAAATTTTCCAGATCCAGAAAGGGGCACGTTATCGGTGTGTCCTTCAACCATGATGTTAATGTCTGTGTTCCCGCTTAGGGCGACTGCCAATTGTTTCAAAGCACTTTCACCTTTTGCATCTACTTTGGTGCTTCCAGAGTTGAAGAGTAATTTTTCTGCAAGCGACACATAGACTTTTCCATTCTTCACTTCAACCGATAGGTCGCTTGCTTGAAAGTTGAGCAAGGCATCAGTGACACGCTTCTTCAATAGTTGTACAGCTTTGTCTTTTTCTGAGATCAATCTTTCCAGCTCAGCCACTTTTGCTTCACGTTTTGAGAGGTCTAAGGCTAATTCTTCGTTTTTCTTTCTTTCAATTTCTAAGTCGTCCTCGATGGCTAAGAGCCGCTGCTGCTGCTGCGCAAGGTCAGTATTCAATTGACCGCTATTGGTTAGTAGGTTGTCGTACAATTGTTTAATACGGCTATACTCGCCTTGAACATTCTTGAGTTCTTTGCTTACGATATCAAAATCACTTTGTAGTGCTGTGTTCTTCCCTTTGAGGTCTTCCACCTGAACTTGAAGACGACTAGCTTTTTCACCTAGAACAGCAAGTTGTTCTTGGAGTCTGGTTTTATCATTCTCCAAAGCGTTCTTTTCGCCCACCACTGAGTCAAAATCTTTTTTGGCTACACAAGAAGTCAGAAAGATCAAAAGAAGAGATAATAGGGCCGTTTTATTTAAAAAAGTGGTCATAAAGGAGAATTGAGTTGTACAAATATGAAAAATTCACATGAGATTGTCACGAGATATCTAGAAGTCAAGCGTTAGAAAGGCTATGCTGCATGCATAATATTTTCTATCTTAAACGCCTGTATTTAATGATTTGTTTATGAGAACTGATGGAATGCTAAGGGATGACGCCCTAAAAGGACAAACAATAATAGTCACTGGTGGAGGCACTGGTCTTGGGAGAGCGATGGGTAAATATTTCCTAGAGCTTGGAGCTAATTTGGTGATAACCAGTCGTAAGATAGAAGTCTTAGAGAAAGCCGCCCAAGAATTAGAAGCTGAAACGGGAGGAAAGGTTTTACCCATCCAGTGTGATGTTAGAAATTACGACCAAGTAGAAAACGTTCTGGCAAAGACGGAAGAGCGCTTTGGGCAAATTCATTGCCTTTTGAATAATGCAGCCGGAAATTTTGTGAGTCCTACCGAAAGACTATCCAATCGGGCTTTCGATACTATAATAGATATAGTATTAAAAGGGAGTACCAACTTCACCTTGGCCTTAGGAAAGAAATGGATTGCCGCTAAGCAGGGAGGTACAGTACTGAACATAGTTACTACCTATGCTTGGACAGGCTCAGGGTATGTGGTGCCTTCGGCATGCGCCAAAGCTGGTGTACTAGCCATGACACGTTCTCTGGCTGTGGAATGGGCTAAGTATAATATTCGACTCAATGCAATTGCTCCAGGACCTTTTCCTACTGAGGGCGCTTGGAGTAGATTATTACCAGGAGACCTGATTGATAAATTCGATCCAGCGAAACTCGTGCCTTTAGGCAGAGTAGGAGAGCATCAAGAGCTAGCCAACCTGGCTGCTTATCTCATGTCAGATTTCTCTGCCTATATTAATGGTGAAGTAGTGACGATTGATGGAGGAGAATGGCTCATGGGGGCAGGTGAATTTAGCCACCTTGAAAAGGTGCCTCAAGCGATGTGGGACATGCTAGAAGCTGGAAGAGGAAAAAAGTCGTAAGCCCCAAGATACTTTGGGGCTATTGGAAAGCCAAACGCCAATTAAGAAAGATAGATCTATAAGGTGTATAGGTCTATATATTATGTGAGTTTTGAAAGTGAAACATGCTTGTCAAAATGTATTTGACCATATGAGAAACGTATAGCGCACTCATAAAGTACTTAAAATTAGATTGTTATAAGTGTTTGTTAATATTTAGATCACAGATTTCACGGAGTCTATAAATAGAAAAAGGGAGTGAACATAGTTCACTCCCTTTTTACTTTATAAGCTTTTATTTTTTACCTACGATTTAGCCATTTTCGTTCTTGTGTGCTCGTCTAGCCAGATTTTTCTCATTCTGATGCTTTCAGGAGTGATTTCTAGGTATTCATCTTTTTGGATGTATTCCATACCTTCTTCTAAAGAGAACAATCTTGGAGGAACAATCTTCGAGTTACTATCAGAACCTGAAGCTCTCATGTTTGTCAATTGCTTTCCTTTCTGAATGTTGACAACAATATCGTTTTCACGATTATGCTCTCCAATCACCTGACCAGTGTATAAGTTTTCCCCAGGAGGAACGAAGAAAATACCTCTGTCTTGCAGCTTGTCAATCGAGAAAGGTGTTCCAGGACCATTGCCCATAGAGATTAGAGAACCGTTACTTCTTCCTCTCATTTCGCCTTTGAAAGGCTGATATTCTTTGAATCTGTGATTCATTACAGCTTCACCGCCAGTGGCAGTCAGTACATTGTTTCTCAGACCAATCAATCCACGAGAAGGGATTTCGAACTCAAGATGTTGTTGGTCGCCTTTCGGCTCCATGATCTTCAACTCGCCTTTTCGTTGCGTGGCTAACTCGATTACTTTACCTGAAACACTTTCAGGAACATCAACCACTAGTGTCTCTATTGGCTCACATTTTTTACCATCAATTTCCTTATAGATTACTTGAGGTTGGCCTACCATCAATTCGTAGCCCTCACGTCTCATCGTCTCTATTAATACTGACAAGTGAAGAATACCACGTCCATAGACTAAGAATTTGTCTTCCGAATCAGTAGCATCAACACGAAGTGCTAAGTTCTTTTCAGTTTCTTTCTCCAAACGATCTCTCAAATGACGAGAAGTCACAAACTTACCTTCAGTACCAAACCCCGGAGAGTTGTTGATAGTGAAAAGCATATTCATTGTTGGCTCATCAATACTTAAGCGCTTAAGTGGCTGAGGGTTTTCGTAATCAGTCAGTGTATCACCAATCTCGAAGTTCTCAAGACCAACAACGGCACATAGATCACCAGCTTTTACTGACGCAACTTTCTTTCTACCAAGGCCTTCAAAAACCTGTAATTCTTTGATTCTTACACGCTGAACAGATCCGTCAGCTTTCGTTAAGCCCATTGACTTGCCTTCTTCCAAGTTACCTTGGTATACACGGCCAATCGCAATACGACCAACAAATGAAGAATAATCTAATGATGTGATCTGGAACTGAGGAATACCTTCTGGCGATGGAGCCTCAGGAATCACTTCAATAATTTTATCTAATAGCGGGGTGATTGTGTCGGTTGGCTTCTGCCAGTCGTCACTCATCCATCCCATTTTCGAAGAACCATACATGGTTTCGAAATCTAATTGCTCTTCAGTAGCGTCTAAGTTGAACATGAGGTCAAACACTTGCTCATGTACTTCGTCAGGACGACAGTTCTCTTTATCGACCTTATTGACAACTACAATAGGAGTCAATCCAAGGGCTAAGGCTTTGCTAAGTACAAAACGAGTTTGTGGCATAGCGCCTTCGAAAGCATCTACCAAAAGTAGTACGCCATCGGCCATTCTAAGTACTCTTTCCACTTCTCCTCCAAAGTCTGCGTGACCAGGAGTGTCAATGATGTTTATCTTAACGCCTTTGTAAACGACAGATACATTTTTCGAAAGAATTGTAATGCCTCTTTCACGTTCAAGATCATTACTGTCAAGGATGAGATCACCTGACTCTTGATTGTCTCTAAACAGTTTAGAAACGTGAATGATCTTATCTACTAAAGTTGTTTTGCCATGATCAACGTGTGCGATAATGGCAATGTTTCTGATGCTTTGCATGGATGCTTTCTAATTGAAGCCGCAAAGGTAATCTTTTAAAATGAATGAATGATTAAGAAATCAAAATCAAGTGAGTTGATTTGACGATAATCAATCCAATCCACTTGAAAAGACCCTTTTTGAATGAAATGACTTATCTCAATTTATTACTGATGTAGGTTAAGAGCTCATTTTTAGTACCTTCTTCTTTGAATTTACCGTCAAATTGAGCTGTTACCGTGCTACTATTCACGTCTTGTACACCTCGAGAGGATACACATAAGTGTTCAGCATCGATGATTACAGCAACGTCATCTGTTTCTAGAATAGTTTTGAGCTCGTTAGCTATTTGTACGGTCAGACGCTCTTGCACCTGAGGTCTTCTTGCATAATAATCCACGATGCGATTTATCTTCGACAAGCCAATCACTTTTCCACTTGAAATGTAAGCGACATGAGCTTTTCCAATAATTGGAACAAAGTGATGTTCGCAATTAGAGTAGAAAGTGATGTCCTTCTCAACAAGCATCTCATTGTATTGATACTTATTTTCGAAGAGAGCAATTTTTGGTTTGTTAGCTGGGTTAAGCCCACTAAATATTTCCTTGATGTACATCTTGGCTACTCTTTTAGGAGTGCCATTCAGGCTATCATCTGTGAGGTCTAGACCCATGATCTCCATGATGTCCCTGAATTTATCTTCGATTAAATTCATTTTGAGATCATCATCCATGTCAAATGCATCTTCCTTGAGTGGGGTATCATAGCTGGTACCTACATGCTCATCACCAATTTCGTCTACTGTCAAACCGTTAAGCTGGGTATTCAACATAGTTTCGTTCTGTTTCATATAATGTTACTTTCAGATCGAGTTTGGACTCAATCTTGTCTCTTAGGATATTATAAATCACGACTACAATATTCTCAGCCGTTGGGTTTAGGTTTTTAAACTCGGGAACATCTAGGTTTAGGTTCTTATGATCAAATTTGTTTGAAACATTTTCTTTAATCATATCACTTAGCACCTTCATGTCGTAGACATATCCCGTATCTGGGTCAGGCTCACCGCTGACCTTTACGATGATCTCGTAATTGTGTCCGTGGTAATACTTGTTATTACACTTACCGAAAATCTCTTCGTTCTTATCTTCCGACCAATTCGGATTGTTTAATCTATGGGCAGCATTAAAATGCTCCTTTCTAAAAACCGCTACTTTCATTCGTGATGATTTAAATGAGTAAGAAGTGTGCTTACCACTATCTATTGCTTTAACAGTAGTCTAACAAGGGGTTGGGAGGATTTGTTCATTATGTACTGTTTTCATCTGTGATTTTTTTTGTCTCGGTCAATGGCAATCTTTAAAAATGCCGATTTTGGTTCTTTTTCGCGGTTTTGAACTGGCTATTACAACTTAAGATGCGTTTGTGACATCTTGTGACATTCGTTTACCACTTCGTGACAAACCCAGTTCAAAACCTGCGTTCATTTGAATAAGAATTCGCACAAAGGTTAATGCGGAGACTTATGAAGATCAAATACAACAAAAACTCAAAAACAACGAACATGAAAAAGCAAATCACAAAAGCAGTAGCAGCCATCGTTTTATTGGCTAGTGGATTCTTGGCTTCAGCTAACGAATCAGGAAGAGAAATTTCTTTGTCAACTGAAAATCAAAAAGCGGTTGTCCTAAATATGAACAACATCAAAGTAGGGACTCATATTTCTTTACGAGATGAGCATGGTAAATTGTTATTCGAAGATATAGCTGACGCGAATCAATACGGGAAGGTATTCAACTTGTCTCTTTTGGAAAAAGGAGAATTACAGTTAGAAATCGAAAATGACGAGACACTTGAGATCATGTCGATTGAGGTGACTGCCAGTTCAGCAACTATAAAGGCCGGTAGTGATCAGTTATTCCAGAAGCCAATTGTAAAGCATAGTGGAGAGTCGATGAAGATTTACTTCGGTGAGTCGGAGGATGGGATGAAAGTTACCGTGTTAGATCAATATGGTGACGTAGCCTTCAAGGATAAAGTAGAAGCAGGAGACGGAGACGGTTCTTTGAAAAGATACGATGTTTCAAAATTGTCATCCGGAAAATATAATATTCAGTTTACTGCAAACGGCAGAAGCTTTTATCATACAATCACTCTAGATTAAAAGTGCAATTTTTAAGATGGAGAAAACCCCGACTTGTCGGGGTTTTTTTATGCCCTGACGAATAATAGGAGGTTTTGTTACACTGTATCAGAACAGTGAAACTCCTGTACGAAAATGTACATATTTGAGCTGTATTTGATTGTCACATATATTGTAACTATCTAAAAATGAGTAGTATAGCGTTTTTGGCATAACGATTGGTAAAAGAGTAGTAGGTCTGTTGCCTTGGTCAGCAACATAAAAAGATCAAAACTCAAAATTTAACAACAAGGTCATGAACTCTATAACACTAAAAAACTTAAGCAATTTAAAGAGACGGTTCATTCTAGTAATCGGAATTATTGTCGGAATTAGCACAATGGTACTTGCAAATCCAATTGAGGATATGGCGAGGTTAACAAAGGAAGAAGCTAGTGAATTGTTTCTTGTATTAAGGAAGAATTGGATATTGAGACTTATGAACCAATACTGGTTTTTGATGAACAAGGCATGTTCGAAGAAATCAAGCCTCTTCAAATTATCAAAGTATACGATGGGAACGATGAGCTTCTTTTAGAGGCACCGATCAGAAAACTTCAGCAGTCTAAGAATAAGCATTTACGAAAGCTTTTGAATGCGAGTGATTTCTTAACTGAGTATGGCAATGTTAAATATTACAGATTGGATTTATAAGCTTAGTAACTCCATACAAAAGAAGGGCGCTCAATGAGCGCCCTTCTTGTTTAAAGAGACATGTGAAGTGTCTTACAAAAAAGAGGGTCACCAAATTAATGGAGACCCTCTTTCGGATTTTATTGAGTGTTTAAATAGTCTCAGATGTTTAGGGTATGACAATGATAGGGTGCATTTACGAAGCTACCAAATCTAAAAACCCTTCAAAATGAACTTAATCATTGATTGTGCGTACGAATAACTTTGAATTGACTGCCAACGGCATGATGTTATATGTACAAACAGTAAAGTTTTTTTAGCGTAAGGAGCATAAAAAAAAGCCATCGCGAAAGATGGCTTTGTAATTCTTAATTGTTCAGGCTTTTAGCAATGCTCTTCGAATACATCTGCTAGGTGAGCGCCTATTACCTCAGCAGATCTACCTTCAATGTGGTGTCTTTCTACAAAGTGAACTAACTCACCATCCTTGAACAACGCCACTGCTGGTGAAGAAGGAGGGAAGGGTAAGTGAAACTCTCTCACCTTTGCCGTTGCATCAATGTCTCCGCCAGCAAATACAGTTGTTAAATTATCGGGCTTCTTATCTGAAAGCTTAAGCGCCATTTTAACACCTGGTCTAGCTGTTCCAGCGGCACATCCGCATACTGAGTTGATCACAACCAATGATGTGCCTTTAAGGTTACTCAAGTGCTCATTTACGGCTTCTGCAGTTTTTAACTCCGTAAAGCCTGCTTCCGTCAATTCCTGTCTAAATGGGACTAATAAATGTTCTGGGTACATATCTCTAGTTTTTATTTTCTGTTTTTACATGAAGCCTAGTTCCAACTGAGCTTCTTCTGACATCATGTCTTGTGTGTAAGGCGGATCAAATGTTAATTCAACTTCAACATCGCTCACGCCTTCTATTTTCTTAATTGCTTGCTTAGTTTCCTCTGGAATAACTTCTGCTGCTGGGCAAGAAGGAGAGGTAAGCGTCATCAATACGTAAACATTATT
This sequence comes from Roseivirga sp. UBA7431, assembly GCA_002477595.1. Classification (GTDB taxonomy): domain Bacteria; phylum Bacteroidota; class Bacteroidia; order Cytophagales; family Cyclobacteriaceae; genus Roseivirga. The sequence goes on along the minus strand of DLQN01000073.1, from coordinate 3,882 downwards.
TACAGGGAAGACATTAATTTCATAAATCAATCCTAACTCGTAAATGTCTACAGGTATCTCCGGATCGTAAACCGTTTTAATTGCGGCAACTACTTCGTCTCTCAAATTCTCTTTTATGCCATCAGCCATTTTAAGCGTTTTGTGTTTTGGTGGAAAAGGCTAAACCGTAAATCTTCATTTGCTTCATCATAGCGCCAAAGCCATTTGACCTTTGCGTACCAATGAATCTGTTTAGCCCCATTTTATCAATAAAGTATAAATCGGCATCTATTATTTCTTGGGGGCTTTTCCCCGATAGAATTCTCACTAAAAGACTTAATAAACCTTTAGTGATAGCCGTATTACTATCGGCTTCAAATTCAATCTTATCATTCTCAAGGCTCGCTTGGAGCCAAACCTTCGATTGACAGCCCTTAACAATATTCTCCTCTGTTCTGCTAGACTCACTCATTTCAGGGAGTTGTTCCCCCAATTCCATGATATAGCTGATGGTCATTTCCATGTCTCCATCAAGCATAGAGAATTCATCAATGATTTCATCTTGTATTTGCTGGACTGTCTGGCTCATTACTTAAAATTTTGTGATGATGTCTTTCAATGCTACCACGAAAGTGTCTATCTCCGATTTAGTGTTATAAACCGCAAAAGATGCTCTAGTAGTTCCTTCGATACAATAATGGTCCATTAAGGGTTGCGTACAGTGGTGCCCTGTTCTAACAGCAATACCTTTCGCATCTAACCACATGCCTAGATCAAAGTGATGTATGCCCTCAACTTCAAACGAGATGACGCTTACTTTTTCTTTGGCCGTTCCTATAATGCGAACACGATCAATCTGCATCAACTGTGCTGTGCCATAAGCAAGTAGCTCTTGCTCATAAGCAGCAATATTTTCTTTCCCCAATTCATTAATAAAGTCGATGGCCTGTTTAAAAGCGATTACATCGGCAATGCTTGGAGTACCTGCTTCAAACTTGTAGGGAATGTCATTGTAAGTTGTTTCAGTGAATGAAACATCTTTGATCATTTCACCACCGCCTTGGTATGGAGGCATTTTTTCCAGTATACCTCTTTTACCATACAAGAAACCTAATCCAGTAGGTCCGTACATCTTGTGGGCAGAAGAAGCGAAGAAGTCAACGTTAAGGTCTTTCACATTCACTTCTAAGTGAGAAGTGGATTGAGCACCGTCAACGAGAATTTTAGCACCAACGGCATGCGCCATCTTTGCGAGTTTTTCGATTGGGTTAATGGTCCCAAGTGTGTTGGAAGCGTGATTAACGGCAACCATTTTAGTCTTTTCGCTTAATAGCTTTTCAACTTCTTCGAGGATGATCTCTCCGGCTTCATTAATCGGCATTACTTTTAAGGTAGCGCCTCTTTCTTTACAGATCATTTGCCACGGAACGATGTTGGAATGGTGTTCCATGGTTGAAATCAAAACTTCGTCACCTTCATTTAGGAATTTCCTTCCCCAAGAGCTAGCGACTAGATTTATGCTTTCTGAAGTCCCTTTGGTAAAGATTATTTCTTCAGCTTCATTAGCCCCTATAAAGGCTTGAACTGCTTTACGTGTTTCTTCGAATTTTGCTGTAGCTCTGTCGGCTAGCGTATGCGCTCCACGGTGTATGTTCGCATTATCATTTTGATAATAGTGAACCAATGCGTCAATAACGCGCTGTGGCTTTTGATTTGTGGCAGCGTTGTCAAAATAAACCAAAGGCTTTCCATTTACTTCTTGATGAAGTACCTGAAATTCTTTGCGAATATTCTCTACATCGATATGTGTATCAGTCAGTATATTTGACATGATTACTTTTCTAATCTTGCTGTGATAATCTCTTCTACGTAATCTTGAACTGCTTTAATCTCTAAGTTTTCAATTACGTCTATCGCAAAAGCATGCAAAAGGATTGCTCTAGCACGCTCTTTTGTAATACCCCTGGCTTGTAAATAGAACAATGCGTCCTGGTCTAGCTGGCCAGTAGTACATCCGTGTGAACATTTAACATCGTCTGCCCAAATTTCTAATTGAGGCTTGGTGTTGACCGAAGCGTCATTGGTCATTAGAATGTTCTTGTTTGACTGAAAGGCATTTGTTTTCTGGGCATCTTCACGCACGAAAATCTTGCCGTTAAATACGCCTTTTGATTTGTCATCCATGATGCCTTTGTACAACTCATTTGAGTAACAATTGGGCATCTTGTGATCTACTGTAGTGTGGTTGTCTACATGAGTTGTTCCGCCTAAGACGTAAATTCCATTCATGTGAGATTCGCAACCTTCACCATTCAGTTTGATGTCAAGGTTATTTCTAACCATTGCCCCATTCAGCGCTATAGTATTCGATGTAAAGTGGCTGTTTCTTTCTTGTGCTACGTTTACATTTGAGATGTGATAAGTAGACGCTACATCGTTCTCTATTTTGAAATACTTTGCATGGGCATTTTCAGCTACAAAGATTTCATTGACGGCATTGGTAAATGATTTCTCGTTACCAATCGTGTCGAATTTCTCTAACACAGTTACTTGTGCAGACTTGCCAATCACAATAATGTTTCGTGTGTTGTAGATCTGCTGATCCTGAGACCCGTCACTAACAAAATAGAGTGCAATTGGCTTGTCGATGATCACATTGTCGTTCACACTAATTACTGCTCCATTTTGGCTGAAGGCAGTATTTAGGGCTACAAAGGCATCTTTTTGGAAATCCGCTTGTGTGCCAAAATAGTTGGCGACTAGCTTAGGATTGTTTGCTGCGGCATCTTTAAAAGAACTGATCTCTAATCCTTCAACAGAGAATTGATCTGAGTTTTCAGCCGAAAATTCACCGTTGATAAATACAAGGTTGTATGCATCAAGATTAGGAATCTTAACACCTTCAATTTGCTCAGCAGTGATCGATGGGGTAGTAGCAGCGGTTTGAAAGTCAATATTTTTTTCTAAGGCTTTCGTAAGATTGGTGAATTTGTATTCTTCATCTTTCGGAGCCGGGAAACCATTTTCTTTCAATGCTTTAAAAGCATCTTTCCTCACCTGATGTATTGCAGACTTGCTTTGGCCATTTAAGCTTTTTTCAAAGGCTTCAAATTTACCAGCAAGCGCATCTAAAATAGATTGACCTGATAATTTCTCCATTACTTAAACAGTTGCGTCAGCCTCCTCTTTAATCCAATCGTAACCTTTTGCTTCTAGCTCTAGCGCTAAATCCTTAGTGCCGGTTTTTACAATTCGTCCGTTGTACAATACGTGCACAAAGTCAGGTACTATATAATCCAATAGCCTTTGGTAATGCGTTACTACAATCGTAGCGTTGTCTTTCGACTTGAGTGTATTGACACCGTTTGCAACAACTTTTAGTGCATCTATATCGAGTCCAGAATCTGTCTCATCAAGGATGGCCAATTTTGGTTCTAGCATGGCCATTTGGAAGATCTCGTTTCTCTTCTTTTCTCCACCAGAGAAACCTTCGTTTAGTGATCGGCTTAGTAATGACTGATTGATTTCAACGAGTTTCATTTTCTCTTTCATCAATTTCAAGAATGAAACTGCATCGAGTGGTTTTTCACCGTGGTGTTGTCTCACTTGGTTGATGGCAGTTTTCATGAAGTTGGTTGTGCTTACTCCAGGGATTTCGACAGGATACTGAAAAGCTAAGAAGATACCCTCGCGAGCTCTTTCGTCAGCGGCCATATCCAATAGGTTTTTCCCTAAAAAGGTTACATCACCACCAGTTACCTCATAATCTTCTCTACCCGCAAGTACAGAAGCTAAAGTGCTTTTACCAGAACCGTTAGGTCCCATAATAGCATGTACTTCACCTGGTTTTACTTCTAAATTGATACCTCGGAGAATTTGCTTCTCTTCAATTTTGGCCTCTAA
>DLQN01000101.1 GCA_002477595.1 Roseivirga sp. UBA7431 | reverse complement strand
TAAACGAACTACTCGCTTCCAAAAATAAATCAGATTCAATTGCTGATGTTCCCTCCTGCGGATAATTATTCTCCATCACCACAGCATCCTCGAAGACAACATTGTCGTAGCGCAATACCAGACCAAATGATACACTAGCTATGCCAACGTAAGACAGATAACGTTCAGGACTCTTCTTTTAGTAGAAGTAAGCATAATACCAATGTTTTGGTTATTAGACCCTTTAGCAGAAAAATACCCTACTAGAAAATCTAAGGACGTCAAATGTAGCAAGAATTATCTCCTAAATCATGTGCTTTCATGATTAATGGATTTTTTTTGGACTTAAGCGGCATTAAATTGACTAATAGTTGAGTCAATGATATCGCAGCACTCATGAAGTTGCCCCTCTGTCATCACCAATGGTGGTGCAAATCGAATGATATTTCCATGTGTAGGCTTCGCCAAAAGTCCATTTTCTTTCAAGGCAATACAAATATCCCAAGCTGTTGAACTATCCGGTGAGTCATTAATGACAATTGCATTTAGCAAGCCTCTTCCTCTAACCATTGTCACTAAATCGCTCCTTTCGATAAGACTGGACATTCTTTTTCTGAATAATTCGCCAAGCCTACGAGCATTCTGAGTTAGCTTTTCATCTCTGATTACTTCTAACGCTGCCATAGCAACTGCTCCTCCCAGTGGGTTACCACCAAAGGTCGAACCGTGTGTACCAGGAGTGATGACGTCCATGATATGGTCGTCTGCTAAAACAGCAGACACAGGATATACTCCACCAGAGATAGCCTTACCAAGTATCAATAGATCTGGGCGCGTGTATGTTTCTTGTCGCTCGCAGTGACCTTCACAATCACAATTTCCACAAATGGCCAGTAAGCCTCCAGTTCTGCCAATACCTGTCTGAATTTCGTCTGCCATAAAGAGGACATTGTTCTCTTTACACAATCGACCGACATGCTGAATAAAGTCTACGTCTGGTACAAAAACACCCGCTTCACCTTGTATTGGCTCGATCAGTACGCCAACTACATTCTCTTGTGTTACCGCCTCTGCTAGGGCTTCTGTATCGTTATATGGAATTTTAATAAATCCAGAAGTATAGGGTCCAAAATTCTTTCTTGCTTCAGGATCACTCGAAAAGGAAATAATTGTTGTGGTACGACCATGGAAATTCTGATCGAAGACAATGATCTTACCTTCATTCTCGGCTACTTTCTTTTTCTCGTAACCCCATTTTCGGCAAACTTTAATCGCTGTTTCGACAGCTTCAGCACCAGTATTCATTGGTAGCACTTTATCAAAGCCAAAATACTCAGTCACATACTTTTCGTAAGGCCCGAGCATATCATTGTAAAATGCCCTTGACGTCAAAGTAAGCTTCTCCGCTTGATCTTTTAAGGCCCCTACTATTCTTGGATGACAATGCCCTTGGTTGACTGCGCTATAAGCAGACAGAAAATCAAAATACTTTTTGCCTTCGACATCCCAGAGGTAAACACCTTCTCCACGCGCTAACACAACAGGTAAAGGATGATAGTTATGTGCACCGTGCTGATTTTCTAAAGCGATTGCGTCTTGACTAGACTGTATTAATTCCATAATAGTTGATTTTTTTCGGCAGTTATGTAAACAATTTCCTCGTTTCAAAGGTAAAGAATCTGATGCAGCATAAAAAGATGTCTAAAGATTCAAACACGAACCAAATCTTTGCCAGTAAAACCGAAGATTACTACATTGGCAAAGACGGCAAACTAGTCTTCACAGAGCAATACCTCTTGAAGCGTGGCTACTGTTGCCAAAACGGCTGCCGTCATTGCCCATATGGTTTTAAAAAATGAATGACACTTTTCAGAATCTCTCAATAAATCCCGATGAACTTCCTGCTGTAGCCGATGCCGATTTCCATGGCATTGAAAAAGGCTACCTAAAGGTATCTTTATTGTCAGGTGGTTTCTTTTTCCTCCTACTGATGATTGGTGCTTTTTGCATCATTTTTTTTAACGATGATATCGAAGGAACAGTACAAGCATACTCCATTGCACTAGGCTCTATTGCATTTTTATGGCTCATTAATATTATCGTTAGCATAAAAGCATTTCCTAAAAAGCAGTATGCACTTCGTGAGCGGGACATCATATACACAAAAGGCTTATTGTGGTGGGAAAGAACGAGTATCCCATTTAATAGAATACAACATGCCGAGTTAAAGCAAGGACCGGTAGATCGTTTTTTTAAACTGCATAGCCTCAAAATATTCACTGCGGGTGGACAAAGTAGTGACCTAGTTATTCCAGGCCTCAACGAAGAGACTGCCTCAAAACTCAAAGAATTCATACTCGGTAAAACAGCCCTCGATGGAACTGACAATCGATAAGTTTTCAACTCCAATGCGTCAGTCGCGCGTTGCCATTGGTATTATCCTAATCAAGTTTCTGCGAATGACCATTAGGTCTTTCTGGCCAATACTTTTGAGTTTTCTAATTGGGGGTAGAAACAACGATAGCTTTGGGACCATCATTGGCTATATCGCATTGGGCTTTGCAGCCTTCAACTTGATCGGCTCTATACTCACTTACTTTAGGTTTTACTTTTATCTCGAAGATGGTGCTGTAATTATTGATAAGGGTATTCTCAAAAGAACAAAGACCAACATCCCTTTCGAACGCATTCAGACCATCAACTTTAAGCAGAACATTCTACATCAGATTTTTGGTGTAGTAAGTCTTGAGATTGATACCGCTGGTGCAAAAAAGTCAGAGATGACAATTGATGCCTTGAATAAGGAAGATGCTGAACTACTTAGAAGCTTTATCCTCAAAGAAAAAGCTCAAATCATTACTCCAACTGCAGACCTTGATGAGCATGCAAATGATATTGAAGAAGAAGAAAATGTAGTGCTGCACCTTAGCGTGTCTGATCTTTTTAAGGTAGGCATTAGCCAAAATCACTTGAGATCGATGGGCCTATTGTTTGCCTTTGTGTTCTCCACGATAAATCAGTTCACTGAAAACCTTCCGGAATTTATTGACGAGCAATTATCTGGATATGAAATAGATATACTCAATTCAGGGTGGATATTGTTCTTGGCATCTGTCATTATCGTAAGCATCATTTCCTTTGCCTATTCTCTGATCACAACAGTATTGGGCAATTATGATTTAACACTTTCCATAAAAAAAAGTGGTTTAAAGTTGGTAAAGGGTCTCTTGAATCGCGAAGAAATCTCAGTTGCTAAAAATAAGATCCAGGTCATTTCGTGGTCTGACAACCCTATTCGGATGATGTTCAAAATGTTCACACTTCAAATTGAACAGGCCAGCAGCGCAGAAGCCGATCAACTAAAATC
>DLQN01000053.1 GCA_002477595.1 Roseivirga sp. UBA7431 | reverse complement strand
TAACTCCTTTGTAACACTCGAAAAGCCTGAAGTCGCACTCATTGTAGAATCTGGCAGTTCCTATGACATTGGCGAAGTATGGCATTTATTAGACACTCGAATGAACATGCTAGCCACTAAGCTTCCCGAAAGTAGGCTTGGGTCCAATGCCATTGATAGATATAACACTATCATCATTTCTGGCGGCCTTAATTTGAACGATTCTGCGTTGGAGAATCTAAAACGGTGGATTAGAAAAGGAGGTACACTTGTTGGAACTGGTTCAGCAGTGAGTTGGATGGCAAAAAATAAACTAACTAACTTAAAGACTGTAAGTCCGAAAGCCCCAAGTGCAGAAGAAATCGCATATGATGAGATTTCAAACTTCTCTCGGGCTCAGAATATACCCGGTGGCGTCTATATGTCTACTCTTGATCTATCACACCCAATGGCTTTTGGTTACTACAAGGAAGAACTCCCTACTTTCAGAAGAGGCAATACCATGATAGCGCCCTCTGAAAGCAAATTCGCCAACCCAGGTAGATATACCGAAGACCCACTACGAAGTGGCTGGATTAGTGATGCTAACCTCGAAGCATTAAAAGGTACTTCTACTATAAGAGTTGGTGCGATGGGTAATGGCCGGATAGTCTCATTGGTTGACAATCCAAACTTTAGAGCCTTTTGGTATGGCACCAACAAACTAATGATGAATGCCATCTTCTTCGGCCGAATTGTAAATAGTGGTGCAGCGCAATAGTCAATATCAACGAAAGAAAGACCTCAATGCTCCATTCTCGGTTTATTACGCATAATTCTTTAGCTTAGTGAAAATTTTTTAGGTGTCGGATCGCTTATTTCTTCTAGACAAAAATTACCTTCTAAAGGAGGTACAGTCAAATTTGAAACTTGAACTTCAAGCAAGGCTAATTGACCTTGTCAAAGAAGGATACTATACACTTTTCAACCCTTTAAGGCTACCTGACGAGACAACCGATCAGATTGATGACTTCAAGCCCAATCACCTTTCCTTTTTCGATGAACTTTACGATGTGCTAGCGGGCATTTATCGCTACCAGTTAGGCGATAATCAATTAGAGTTACTTTTTGATGGAAGAAGCCATTATGAGATGTACATGTCAGATTGGCCAAAAGCCTTTGACGAATATGTCAACGAACTCTGTACCAAGAAAAATTTTGTGCTAGCGGGCTTAGAGCTTTCCGTTTTTCACGATGCTTCAAAAAGAATCGAGTTAGCCCAAAATCGAATGAAGGTGAGTATTTTCGATCATTTCGGCTTGCGCATCTATAAATACAAAGGAATTCAAAAATTGAATGCTAAGTCGGCTTAGACCTTGGCTTCTTCGTTCATAATACTAATCCCAGAAGAAGTACCAATACGATCAGCACCCGCAGCTACCATGGTCTTTAGCGTGGTCAAATCTTTGATCCCTCCAGAAGCTTTTATACCCACATTTGAAGGCGCATGTTTTCTCATCAATTCAATATGAGACACTTTAGCCCCAGCGGGTGCAAAACCAGTGGATGTCTTTACAAAATCGGTTCCTGCTTCGGAACAAAGCTTAGTTGCCAGAATAATTTCTTCGTCTGAAAGATAAGCAGTCTCAAGAATCACTTTCATCATGCATCCACTTTGGTGTATCAAGTTGGCACACTTGGCTAGCTCAATTTTCACCCAAGACATCCCTGATTTAAAGGCTGAGTTATTCATCACAATGTCTAACTCATTAGCACCATCATCAATTGCCTTTTCGATTTCAACGAGCTTACTATCGGTCATTTGATAGCCCAACGGAAAGCCTATGACCGTTACGAGTTGGATATCATGTTCGGCTAGTTCGCGAGAAGCTCTTTTCACCCAAAAAGGTGGGACGCACACGCCTACGAACTGATGTTTGATAGCGTCAGCCACCAATTGGTCAACGTCCTTGTCAGTTAGCGTAGGCTTTAGATTAGTATGTTCTATGTATCGGTTAATGCCCATTGACATAATCTTGTAAGTAAGCGTATCCTTCAGTCAACTCTCCTTTCTCTGTGATAGAGGCACGCTTAATAATTTCATCCGTATCCGCACCAATCAAATTAGGCAAGATATGACTCAAGAATTCTTTGCCAAAATCCTCTGATGCATTCCGCGGCAACTCACAAGGCAGATTATCAACAGCCATAACCGTAATATTTCCTTCATCAGCAAAGGCTGACTCTACTCTGTTATTACTTGGATTATAGTCGTAAATCGGATCATCAATTGTACTTGATTTCTTAGTAGAAGGAATTGATCCTTCTATGTCACAAGTAATATCAGCTACAACTCTGATTTTAAAATCAGGCTTAACCACATCTAGCCTATCGAACAAAACGGGAGCCTTAGGATCCCAAAAAGCTCCGGCAATCAGAATATCTGCCTTTCTAGCGTATTGCAAAAACGAAGATTCATAATGATGAGGATCAGTATAAAACTCATCTCTATCAAAATCCCCTCCTCCAATTTTTTGATTATAGTCTCTCGTATTAAGCTGAGTATACACTGGCTCTTTGAAATACTCGCTAATAAACTCAGCTGGACTTACTTTTCTAATGCCCATGCCATTAAGCACTTCCATAGCGCCTTTAGAGACTCGGCCTCCTCCTGTCATGGCTATCTTTATCGGTGGTAATTTAACCTTAGGGTATTCAGTTTTCATATCATCCAAATCAAAGCACTCATGTGCAGGCCTCAGATGAAAGAGGTTATATCGTTTACCAAATGTCAAGAGACCATTATAGGCCCCCACTATACCTGCATATCGGCCAAAGGCAATCAGGCGTTGACCATCCTTATTTGTCAAGCATTCCCAATCAATCAGTCTTATATTTTTTTTCAGAACCTCTTGAAGGAGCTCTCTATTATACTCCTGCTTCTTGATCGTATGGGAGAAAAAGAAATGGGTCTTTCCTTCAGAGAGCATGTCAATAGGAACTTCTTTAACGCCCAGAATTATCTCGCAATCGGAAACATCATCTACCATAATGGCCCCAGCAGCTGCATATTCGCTATCAGTATAGCACCGAATATCGCTGCGTTGACATTTGATCTGAACGTTATGATATCGCTCTAATATATCTTTTACCTGAGAAGGCTTAAGAGGCACTCTATGATCTATAGGTACTTTGCCTTCTTTGATAATGCCGATGCTGATAGATTCCATGGAGCAAAAATAATCAATTCGAGTAAGTAGAATGACTATCGAATGTCACTAATCAAATTAAAAGCAAGGTCTTCAACATACTTTCCGGCATTCGTCATCGCATCACTATGATTTAAGGCTAAATCAGTGACTTGATAAATGCTTTTAGGGTCAATGCCGCTCATGCGTAAGTCAGCTAATCCACATATTATACCGATCGGTATATTATAGGTATTAGCCTGATGCAAAACACCCGAAATAACTTTTCCCTCTGCAGTTTGCGCATCAAGCTTCCCTTCTCCAGTTATAATTAAATCAACAGATTCAACATTCTTATGAAAACCAACTATATCGAGAATCGTTTCTATACCAGACTTAATCTCTGCCTTTAGGAAGGACATTGCGCCATAGCCTAAACCACCTGCAGCGCCAGAACCCGGCACATTCTCAAAACCGTTA
>DLQN01000125.1:4825-5095 GCA_002477595.1 Roseivirga sp. UBA7431 | reverse complement strand
AATCATGTCCGCTTCAGCATTATTAGATAAGAATCCAAAGCCGAGTGATGAAGATATAGACCAAGCCATGGCAGGAAATATATGTAGGTGCGGTACCTATCACAGAATCAGAAAAGCAATACACGTAGCCTCAAAAGAAATTAGTGATGGAAGCAAATAAACTGAATAGACGAAAATTCATTAAAATCACTGGTCTAGCGGGAGCAATGCTTGCTGTTGGATTTGATACACTGGCTTTAGGCTCAAGTAATAGCACTTTCAAGAAATTAA
>DLQN01000125.1:0-4672 GCA_002477595.1 Roseivirga sp. UBA7431 | reverse complement strand
CAATGGATCAAGTCACTATCATAAAGGCCAGCGCATCTCGCCAATATGGTAGACAGTCCATTGGGGGAAGTAGAAGTGTAAGAAGCCTCTTTACTCCAATGCGACAGCTAGGTGCTTCAACCAAAGATGTACTCGTACAAGCAGCTGCCAACAAATGGGATATTGATCCATCAGCATGCGAAGTAAAAGAAGGCGTAGTCTACAGAAAAGGCACTAATGATTCATTACCCTATGGTGAACTAGTAGCTGATGCTTCCAAGTTAGAGCTGCCAAAAAACCCATCTCTGATGGACAAAAAAGACTTCAAAATCATAGGCAAAGCTACTCATCGACCTGACCTCGCTGGAAAGGTTAATGGCTCAGCCGACTACGGTATTGATGCACAAACAGAAGGGTTACTCTATGCTACAATAGAAAGGTGCCCAACGCTACAAGGTGCTGTAACCAGTTATGATGCCGATGCAGCAAAAGCAGTAAAGGGAGTCGTAGAGGTGATGGAAGTAACCAGAACTGTTTACGGTAAAAAGAATACCGGTATCGCAGTAATCGCAGAGAACTATTATGCGGCAACTGAAGGCAGAAAAAAGTTGAACGTGCAATGGGACAACGCTGAGTTCAAGAATATTTCTACTGAGAGCATGAACGCTGACATGATCAAGTTAGCACAAGGCGAGGGCATGAAGCACTTTGAAAAAGGTGATTTTGAAAGCAATCAGGGTAAAAAAGGAATAGATGGTTCCGTAAAAGTAAAAAGTGTAGGATACAGCCTGCCGCATATGGCACATTCATGCATGGAGCCAATGAATGCTACTGTCCACGTGAGAGAAGATAATACCGTGGAAGTATGGGCACCAAGCCAAAGTCCACAAGTACAACGCCAGTTTGCCAAAGAGCTTGGTATTCCAGATAACGAGGCGGAAGACAAAATAAAAGTACACCTGCCCTACTTAGGCGGTGGATTCGGTCGTAGATCAATGAATGATTCTTTGGAGGAATGCTTCCAGATTTCAAAGTCTATGAGAAAGCCAATCAAACTTATCTGGTCAAGAGAAGATGATACTTTGCAAGGACCTTTTAGACAGATCAGTCACCACCGCATGACCATGTCATTCAATTCTGGTGATCGCATTGGCATGCAACACAAAATGGTGAGCCCAGCCATCACCACACAAGGCAGGCCTTCAAATGGACGGGTACCCTTCGAAGTAATGGAAGCCATCAATACGCATTACGATTTTGATGATTTTTCGGTGCGATATGCAGAATACAAAAACCAAATACCAATTCATTGGTGGCGTTCTGTTTTTGGTTCCACCAATGCTTTCCCACATGAAAGCTTTATTGATGAAATTGCCTTAGAGCTGAAAAAAGACCCCTTACAATTTAGAAAAGAAAAACTCAAATCTGAACCAAGATTTGTCAAGGTGCTAGAAAGGCTAGAGAAGGAATCTAATTGGAATGAAAAGCTTGGCGCCAATGAAGGTAAAGGTGTTGCCATAGTAGAAAGCTTTGGTTCAATTGTAGCCCATGCCGTCTTTTTGAAAAGAGAAAATGGCAAGGTTACTATTCCAAAAGTAGTTTCTGTAGTTGACTGTGGTATTTATGTGAACTCTGACCAAGTTATCGCACAGACCGAAGGCAATATCATTTTTGGCTTAACCGCTGCCTTAAAAGATGCCATCACTTTCAAAGATGGTGCTGCTCAACAAGCTAATTTCGATAGTTATCGAATGCTTAGGATCAATGAAGCCCCTAGAGATATTCAAGTTCACTTGATAGATAATGATGAAGCGCCAGGTGGCGTTGGCGAGCCAGGATTACCACCTATTGCACCTGCGTTGACAAATGCAGTTTTCAACCTGACTGGCAATCGCATTAGAACACTTCCATTTGATCTACAAGACATATAGTAATGGATAAAGACTCCCTCTACATCATGGCGGTAATGTACATTGTTGCCGGAATTCCTCATTTCTGGAAACCAAAGGCTTATCTAAAAATTATGCCCAGCTATCTCCCCTATCATTTGGAGTTAGTCTACCTGAGTGGAGCACTTGAAATCATCTTTGGAGTATTACTGCTGTTTCCAGAGACACAAAGCATTGGAGCATGGGGCATTATCGCAGTTTTGATTGGCGTATTTCCTGCAAACATAGATATGCTCGTGAAGTATAAAGGCAAGAAAATTTGGCCTCGTGTTATGCTTTGGCTCAGACTCCCCATACAACTCTGGCTCATCTATTGGGCGTGGATGTTTGCCTAACAAGATTATATCCTTCCGCATCCAGCCACATGTAATGGTAAAACAAAAGCCACACCCTAAGGGCATGGCTTCACTACTTTCCTAATCGGTTTTCTTTCTAGTAAAGAATAACTCGACCATTCGTAAGTCTAAAAAACGTATCGTAGGTTAAATCCGAATCCTTCAACTGTAAAGTCAGTATCATCTACCAATCGAAACGCTGGTCTCCAGTCTAATCCAATGGCAAGCGGCACCTCATTGAAATGATACTCTAAACCTACCTCACCAACGGCTCCAAGTTGAAAATCATCCCCTAGACCCACATATGGACCCGCACCAACGTACCAATTGAGGTTCTCAGGGCCTAAAGGCCTGTATAGAAAGTCAATCAAAGCGTCAACACCTACTTGATCATCTCCAAATGCAAGGTTTGCATGTACCCTACTAAATTCTCCAAGCGAAAAAACCGCATCTACTGCTACATCACCAACGGTACCATTACCGAAACGAATACCCAATTCTTGACCTTTCACTTGCGTAAAGGCTGCAGCCGTTAGTATCAAAGCTGCGCTGAATAAAAATCTTCTATAGTTCATGCGACAAAGATATCATTTGACACCCGTATTACCATGAAATGTCGTTTTAATAAAAGTTATGAAATAGATCCTGTCGCTATTTCAAAAACCTATTTCTATCTATTGATCATTACTTTTTTCCGAGTCACTGAATGGCCGTTATTGAAAAGTTGATATTTGCTGTATTTGACAAACATGAGTTGTTGTCAAAACATAATAATCCTGTATGTTTAATTAATTATATTCGAGTAAATAAATAGTATACAACTACACTTATGTGTAATAGCGCCCTCAGGATGCTAATGCGCATAGCCAAACGTTAGGTTTCAAGCCGTGACGTAGAAAAACCCACAGCACATTTTAGCACAATTGGTTTTGCCAACACACAAACCCACCCCAAAAAACCAAAAAAGCTAAAATCTCCCTCCCAAACTCATAATCTAATTATCGGCAGCAATAATGCTTTGTTGCCATAATATAGTTCTGTATATTTAATCAACTAAATTTAGAACTATCGCACAGAACAAACTTCATATTGAAGACTTAAAGCATCAATTTCAATTAGAAATGACGTTTTCGAGTACTGACTTGATGGAATTCTATCGAACTTTTGAGCCAGAAGTGAAAAAGGCTACTGTCAACTGGAGGATATACAATCTCATGCAAGAAGGAATATTGAACAGAGTTGGTAGAGGAAAGTTTTCGCTCGGGAAAGGTGTTGCTTACATCCCCGATGTATCAAATAAATTAAACTCCGTTTATAAAAAGATCAAGTCAGACTTTCCTTTTTTGTCCGTTTGTCTTTGGAGTACTTCGGTGCTTAATGAATTTATGCTTCACCAACCTGGAAGATATTACCAATTAATAGAAGTTGACAAGGATGCAATGGAAAGTGTTTTCTATTATTTAAAGGATAGAAACTATTCCGTATTCATGGAACCTTCCGAACAGCTAATCAGGCGATATATAATTGATGAAAAAGAGCCATGTATAGTTAAATCACTGGTATCTGAAGCTCCTATTCAACTTGTCAATGGCTTTCCTACAGTTACAATAGAGAAATTACTTGTTGATATATTCTGTGATCCCGTAATATTTAATGCTCAGCAAGGATCTGAAATGAATCAGATATTTAATGAGGCATTTGAGAAATACTCAATTAGTGAAAGTAAGATGTTACGCTATGCTAGTAGAAGAAGGAAAAAAAAGGAATTAGATAATTATTTAAATCAAACATCTAAATATCGACAGCATGTATGATTTGCTGCCATTAATTTGAAATGATAAGTAAAGACTCATTACATATTGATTGGATTACGAAAGTATCATCGGCAAACAGAAAGGCTGATAAAATACTTGTGGAGAAGGTTATTAGAGCCCTAATGCTTTTGGAGGGGTTGGTAAAGCAGAATTTAGATTTTGTTTTCAAAGGAGGTACTGCTTTAATGCTAATTCTAGATTCACCAAAAAGGCTATCCATAGATATTGATATTATTATTGAAAAAGAACCTAAAAATTTGGATGAGCCAACAATTATTAAGGGTTGTTTAGCCTTAGTGTGAGAGTTAAGCACAAGGAAACAAAAAAGTGCTAGCCAACATTCATCATGAATGCTCGCTAGCACTTTTTAACTGCGCTTTATTTTGTAGATGAGCCCTTAGTTACCTACATCGCTTAGCATCACTTGGATGGCGCGCTCAAGTTGCTGATCTCTATTCTTGTCTATAATACCCGGCATGTTCTTGAGTTTAATGGTAGGTTCGGTCTGAAGGTTCTCCATCCATCTACCGTTCTTATCTTTCGCACTCACAGGCACCACTCCCCAGCGACCTCCATCAGGTAGTCCTTCCCATCC
>DLQN01000130.1:1713-26367 GCA_002477595.1 Roseivirga sp. UBA7431 | reverse complement strand
CTTTAGTGAACGAAATACCCTTAATCTTTAGAAAAGAGATTTACGCTACAGTTTGTCTAGCAGGAGGAGGCCTTTATTTATTGCTTGAGCAAACCAATCTTCAAGCTGATTTTCAAATCATCATTACTATCGCTTTTATTATAGCAATAAGGATATTGGTAGTCGTTAAAAACTGGTCTTTACCTTCACTTAAGTAGTCTATTATTCATAGACTACTTTATCAGGAGATTCGAACCATTGTGCGTACCTGTCTTTGTGAATTGCTTCGACTCTATTTCGTTTTACTTTCAAAGTAGGGGTTAAGAGGCCATTGTCTACAGACCAGTCTTCATCCATTATGATCACCTTAGCAATTTTCTCGAAATTTTCAAGGCTAGGATTAAGCTCTTTGACAGTACCCATTAGAGACTTCTCTAATTCATCTTTACTTTTTGGTTTCCCTAGTTCAGATACTACTACCAACGCAATTGGTTGAGGAATACCAGTTCCTACAATACAGACCTGATCAATATCTCCGTTTTTCAATAATTCCAATTCAATTGGTGCAGGACTAATGTACTTGCCTTTGTCTGTCTTGAATTGATCTTTGATGCGGCCAGTAATGGAGAGATAGCCATCATGATCGAACTCACCAATGTCTCCAGTTCTTAAAAAACCGTCAGCTGTAAACATCTCAGCTGTTTTTTCGGGCTCTTTAAAATAGCCTTGCATTAGACATTCACTTTGAATTAGTATTTCACCTTCACCAGATAGCTTAGATGTAACGCCTGGCAATGGTCTACCAACAGTACCAAACTTGTTAGCGCCTGGTAGGTTGAAATGAGACATGATACAATCTTCCGTCATACCGTAAGCTTGACTGATTTCTACACCAAGTTTAGCGTACCATTCTTGTAAATTTTTTGAAATCGGTGCTGCTCCTGAAAAGTTGGCCACAGATGCTGATAAGCCAAGTTTTTGCCTGATTTTCTTCTTTATAATGTTACCGATAATGGGTAGGCCAGTTAAGCGATCGAGTTTCTTCTGAGGCATTTTTTCAAGTAGCTTTTCCTGAAATTTTTGCCAGATTCTAGGTACACCAAAGAAAGTTTCTGGTTGCACTAAGGCAAGGTCTTCACCAAACGTAGCCAATGACTCTGGAAAGCTGACTGCTGCACCACGGTAAATCGCAGATAGTTCAATGCCTGCTCTTTCAGCAATGTGCGTCATAGGTAGGTAAGAGAAGTAACGTGGCTGGCTGGGTAGTTTAATAGCCGCTATAGCGGTATTGATAAGTGTGTTGAAAGTTCCAACGGTGTGCATCACGCCCTTCGGGTTACCTGTAGTCCCTGAGGTATACATGATGGTCATTAAGTCTTCATGTTTTTGCTCTGTTAAACCTTCCATGGCTTGATTGGCTGCCATTAGTTCATCCCAGCCATGTTGTTCCTTTATATCATATAGCTCAACTCCGATGATTGGGATCTCTGGTATGCCAGATTTCTGCTGACTATAATCATCGAGCTTCCCAACAATAATGGCTTTTGACTCACTATGAACTAATATTTCATGAATTGACTCTGCACCTAGCGTAGGATAGATGGGGATGGAGATACATCCAGCCATCATGATGGCGAGATCTGCCATGATCCAATGAGCACAATTTTTTGAAAGAAGGGCTACATGACTACCATTCGATAGTCCCATTCCATTTAGCGCAGTAGCGATTTTTCGAATTTCTTGATCTGCTTCTCGATAGGTGTATTCCGTAAATACCCTATTGATAGGTTGACGTAAGAATGTTTTGTCAGGCGTAGTATTTACCCAATGGGCAAAGGCCTCCAGAGGAGTATTGAATCTTTCCATAGATCGGTTAGGTTTGGCTAACAGAAATATAAGAAAAAATCCTTCGAGAAAAAGGCGAAGTTATTTAGAGAGCCCAGTCGACTCTTAAATTATCATCAATATTGCTTACTTGTTCGTTCGAACCATGTTCTATATCAAACCGTTATCAAGTTCAGAGATTAAATTAGTAATTAGGATTGGAAGGAGGTAAGGTGCATGTGATAGATATAGTTCATCTGAGCTATCTCGAATAATCGATACGTCTAACCATCAAAAAAAAAGCCTGACTCTTACGAATCAGGCTTTTTATCTATTTTGTTGTGCGGAGGGGGTATTACATCATACCACCCATGCCACCACCACCCATAGGAGGCATTGGCATTCCTGCACCACCTTCTTCCTTCTCTTCAGCAATTACACACTCTGTCGTTAAGAGTAATGCTGAGATAGAAGCAGCGTTTTCTAATGCTAAACGAGTCACTTTAGTTGGGTCAATTACACCCGCAGCGATCATGTTTTCGTATTTGTCGGTTCTTGCATTGTAACCGTAATCAGCTTTTCCACCTTTTACTTCATTTACAACTACAGAGCCTTCGCCACCAGCATTGGCAACAATAGTTCTCAAAGGAGCTTCGATAGCGATTCGGATGATGTTTACACCAGTAGCTTCGTCATCGTTAGCCACTTCAACTTTGTCTAACGCAGCACCTGCTCTGATTAGCGCTACACCACCACCAGCAACTACACCTTCTTGTACAGCCGCTCTGGTTGCGTGCAATGCATCATCAACTCTATCCTTTTTCTCTTTCATCTCTACTTCAGTAGCAGCACCGATGTAAAGAATAGCAACACCACCAGAAAGCTTAGCTAAACGCTCTTGTAGCTTTTCTTTGTCATAATCTGATGTAGTGTTTTCGATTTGAGTTTGGATTTCCTTCACTCTTGCATCGATGTTCGCCTTTTCGCCAGCACCATCAACAATTGTAGTGTTGTCTTTGTCGATGTTTACTTTGTCTGCAGTACCTAGGTACTCCAACGTAGCGTTCTCTAGTTTGTAACCTCTTTCTTCAGAGATAACAGTACCACCAGTCAATACCGCGATGTCTTCCAACATAGCTTTTCTTCTATCACCAAAACCTGGAGCTTTAACAGCAGCAATTTTCAGAGAACCTCTGATTTTGTTAACTACCAAAGTAGCAAGAGCTTCGCCATCAACATCTTCTGCAATGATGATTAGTGGCTTGCCGCTTTGAGCAACTGGCTCGAGTATAGGAAGTAATTCCTTCATTGAAGAAATCTTCTTGTCGTAGATTAAGATGTAAGGATTCTCCATCTCTACTTCCATTTTTTCCGTGTTAGTCACGAAATATGGAGAAAGATAACCTCTGTCAAACTGCATACCTTCTACAGTTTTTACTTCAGTTTCAGTACCTCTAGCTTCTTCTACAGTAATCACACCATCTTTACCTACTTTATCCATCGCATCAGAAATCATTTTACCGATTTCGTTATCGTTGTTAGCAGAGATAGTTCCTACTTGTTCGATTTCTTTAGATTCTTTGATTGGTTTTGATTGTGCTTTAAGGTCAGCAACGACAGCAGCAACTGCTTTGTCAATACCTCTTTTCAAATCCATTGGGTTAGCTCCTGCGGCTACGTTCTTGATACCCGCACCGTAGATAGCTTGCGCCAAAACTGTCGCAGTAGTAGTACCATCACCAGCATCATCAGCAGTTTTTGAAGCTACTTCTTTCACTAGTTGTGCACCCATGTTTTCGATTGGCTCAGAAAGCTCAATTTCTTTTGCTACTGAAACACCATCTTTTGTCACGGTAGGGGCACCGAATTTTTTGTCGATGATGACGTTTCTACCCTTAGGACCAAGGGTTACTTTTACAGCATCAGCTAACGTATCAACACCTTTTTTCAGGCGATCTCTTGCGTCATTGTTAAAGAATAATTCTTTAGCCATTTCTTTATTGTTTTAAATTTTCAGTTTTGATTAAGAATTGATGATTGCGAAAAGGTCAGACTCTTTCATAATCAAATAGTCGTTACCTTCTACAGAAAGCTCAGTACCAGCATACTTGCCATACAATACAGTATCACCGACTTTCACAGTCATTGGCTCGTCTTTTTTACCACTTCCTGCAGCTACTATCGTACCTCTCTGTGGTTTCTCTTTAGCAGTATCAGGAATGATTATGCCTGAGGCGGTTTTTTCTTCTGCAGCCGCTGGTTCTACTAGAACTCTGTCTGCAAGTGGAGTAATGTTTACTTTAGACATTTTTACTTATCGTTTTAAGGTTTTGTTTCACAATACGAACATCACATCTGCACTTAATGTGCCAATCCCATTTTAGGAACTTTTGTCAGTTGATATGGCAATCGTTGTCAGTATCATCTGTCAGATCTACTATCATTAATAGGGATTACTGACATAAAGGCAAAAAAAACTCCCCACTGCGATGCTTCGCAGTGGGGAGTTTATAGTTTCTTTTTAATTATTGACCGGTTGTGTCTGGAGCCATTGGCTGAATACCACTTGTATCGGCAACGGCAGGAATTGTAGCCCCAGGCAGAGATTGTTGTGCGGCATCTATATTAGGGTTAGTCAGTTGTTGCGTGCCATCATTTAGCGTAAGACTGGAGGCAAGGCTGAAAGTTATCAGTGCAACAATAAATATCCAAGTAGCTTTTTCTAACAAATCTGTGGTCTTCTTGACACCAATAATCTGTTGTGCTCCACCACCGCCAAATTGACTTGATAAACCACCACCTTTTGAATTCTGCATTAAAACGATCAGAATCAATAAAACTGATATGATGATCGCTAATATTATAAATAACTTAAACATTCTTTTTCGACTTTATTTCCTCCATTCGGGCTGCAAAGTAAGTGCTTTTTTCAGGAAACTTCAAACTGAGTTTTTTATAAATATTTATGGCCTTTCTAGCCTTGCCCTGCATCGCCATTAATTTGGCTAAAGTTTCGGTCTCAAAGGACTCTACATCCTTTATCGCTTTGCTTGCTAGATCTACTTGATTACTTGGTAAATCTGTTTGAGAGATCTTCTGCCGTTCAATGGAAGGCTCGTCCTTTATAAACTTCTCTATGATTTCCACCTGACTGATTACAGAGGGTTTTTTCTTTTCAGAAACTTCAGCCTCCTGTGTTTCTGTACTCGCCAGAAGTGCTTCAATTCGAGCTTTGGTGGCTTTAATGTCTAAAGTGGTTTGTTCTAATTCTGACGTACTGGTTGTTTCTTCTCCTTGTTCTTTTGGAGTTTCAATCACTGGCGCTTTGTCTTCTTGGCGCTTAGTAATGAACTTGTAATCCCCACCAATAATTTCGTTTAGATATTCAGGGTTGGCGGAGTATGCGGCAGTCTTTTTTATAAACGCGTCAGTTTTTGGGTGATTTTGGTTTTTTAATGCTTTAGCGATCACCACATACAAGCTCTGAAAATAAGGGTACTTCTTACGATACTCGTTTAATGCCTTGATGTCAACGTTAGTGACTAAGGAAGGGTCTGATAGTAAGGAATTAAATCGTTCGCGGTCCACTTTTTTATATTAAAGCGTCTAAAGTAGGAGGAATATTACCACTGGGCAACAGAGGCTTGAAAAATATCAAAATATAGCTGTTCAAATATTTCTACTACCAAATCATCCTCAACAGCATTAAGTGTCGTATTTGCAGGATCATAGTCGGAAAAGAAGGTGAAGGCTTGCTGTAAATTCTCCTCTTCTTTTTTTGTATTAGTAAAGACCAACTGTACACTGATGGAAAGACGCATTAAGCCTGTTCCATCGGCTTGATTACTATTTCCAGAAGAGCTAATGGACTGTGGTCGAACCGTATAATTCGCTATGGCTCCCTCGAATTGAATATCACCTTGTTTTTGTACTAACTCTAGCTTTGTTCTTCTCTGAAAATATTCTTTTAGACCTTCAGTAAACGTATTCCCCATATTTGGAGGGCCGCCACCAGACTCATTGATGAAGTTGGCAATCGAGATCGTTTTAGTTTCATTGTAATCGATGGAAGCACCATTGAATGAGTAAATTCCGCATGAGGTGACCAATACTAAAAGGACAGAGAGGACAAAAAGCTTATTCGATTTCATACTGCTTGATCTTTCTATAAAGTGTACGTTCCGATATCCCCAAATCTTGTGCCGCGTATTTTCTTTTGTTATTATTTTTCCTTAAGGCCTTTATAATGAGTTCTTTCTCTTTGGCTTCAATGGAAAGTGACTCATCTTCTTCGTGCGTAATGTCATGTACACTATCATAACCATAAGGTCCTTGGTCTTGACCGCTTGGCTGAAGGTAGATAGGTTCTGAAAAGTCTTTTGGTGCTGGTTTTTCTTTTGAAGTGGGTTTTTCGTCTAAGTTTCGAAATAGGTTAGGGTTATCATTTACGACTTGTTTATCATAGGACCCATTCTCCATCATGCTATTGACCAATTTCTTGAGATCATTCATGTCCTTCTTCATATCGAACAGGACTTTATATAATAAATCTCTTTCACTTAAGCTTTCAGACTTTGAATCATCGCCCCCCCGATAAATAGCAGGAAGACTTGAGCTATTTTGCGGGAGATATTTTAGCAGGGTTTCAGCAGTAACATCTCGTTCCATCTCCAAAGCTGAAAT
Source organism: Roseivirga sp. UBA7431 (assembly GCA_002477595.1). Taxonomy (GTDB): domain Bacteria; phylum Bacteroidota; class Bacteroidia; order Cytophagales; family Cyclobacteriaceae; genus Roseivirga. The sequence goes on along the minus strand of DLQN01000130.1, from coordinate 19,881 downwards.
TTGTTCTACTAAATTCTTTAATTGACGAATGTTTCCAGGAAAACGATAACGAATAAGTACTTCTTTGCCTTCATCGTTGAGTTTTATACTTTCAACACGGTATTTTTCGGCAAAGTCAGAAGCAAACTTTCTAAACAACAGATCGGCATCTTGACCTCTTTCTCTTAGTGGGGGTACAAAGATGGGGACCGTACTCAAACGATAATAAAGATCTTCTCGGAACTTTCCTTTTTCTACGGCTTGTAAAAGATTGACGTTGGTAGCTGCAACTACACGCACATCAGTTTTAAGTACTTTTGACGAGCCTACCTTTATGAATTCACCATTTTCTAATACCCGCAAGAGTCTTGCTTGTGTTTGAACTGGCATTTCACCAATCTCATCTAAAAATATGGTTCCACCGTTGGTGTCTTCGAAGTAACCTTTTCTTGCTTCATAGGCCCCTGTAAATGAGCCTTTTTCATGGCCGAATAATTCTGAGTCGATTGTTCCTTCTGGAATTGCTCCACAGTTAATCGCAATGAATTTACCATGCTTTCGAGGGCTGAGCTGATGGATGATTTTCGAAAAGGATTCCTTTCCACTACCACTTTCACCAGTGATCAAAACAGTCATGTCTGTAGGAGCAACCTGAGCAGCAACCTGAATTGCATGACTCAGCTTAGGGCTGTTTCCGATAATGCCGAAGCGTTGTTTTATACTGAGTAACTCTTTGCTATTCAAATCAATTCTGGTTTATGAAACGACCTTACCAAATAGGGTAGCGGTTGAGCAGTCTTCTATTAATACATTTACATACTGACCTTTTTTAAAGCCTTCCTTTGGAAAAATCACAACCTTGTTAGCCGTAGTACGACCTTGAAGTTGTTCTTCAGATCGTTTAGATGTTCCTTCAATCAGGACAGTTTGTATTTTGCCCAAGTCTAGCTTATTACGCTCTAGTGAGGTAGCCTGTTGCTTATTGATGATTTCCTGAAGACGCCTTTTCTTAACCTCCAATGGAATGTCATCTTCGAACTTCTTTGCGGCAAGGGTTCCCGGTCTTTCAGAGTAGAAGAACATGTAGGAGAAGTCATACTTCACATAGTCCATCAAGGTTAATGTTTCTTGATGTTCCTCTTCAGTCTCAGAACAAAATCCAGCAATCATATCTGATGTAATAGCGCATTCTTGACCTAGGATTTCTCTAACGGCATCTACTCGATTAATGTACCACTCTCGAGTATAAGTTCTATTCATTAAGTCTAGTACACGAGAGTTACCACTTTGTGCAGGTAAATGGAGGCATTTACAGATGTTGTCATAGCGCTTCATGGTATGAAGCACTTCATCCGTTATGTCTTTTGGGTGAGAAGTAGAGAATCGAACACGAAGATCAGGTGCGATTTTCGCAACCATTTCAATTAGGTTGGCAAAGTTAACTACCTGTACTTCTTCTCCTTTCTTTTCTTTTTTCTCTAACCATGCCTTATTGTTTTCGTCTTCTGACCATTTGTATGAATCTACATTCTGGCCAAGCAGTGTCACTTCCTTATACCCTTGATCGAATAAGTCCTCTGCCTCTTTTACTATAGAGTACGGATCACGGCTGCGTTCTCTACCACGAGTAAAAGGCACCACGCAGAACGAGCACATATTATCACAGCCTCGCATGATTGATATGAAAGCACTTACACCATTTGAGTTCAAACGAACAGGAGAGATGTCAGCGTAAGTTTCTTCTCTAGAAAGGAAAGTGTTCACGGCTTTTTGCCCGCTTTCTGCAGTTTGAACTAGGTTTGGGAGATCTCTGTAAGCATCTGGTCCAACTACTACATCAACAATTTTTTCTTCCTCGAGCAGTTGCTCTTTCAATCTTTCAGCCATGCAGCCCAAGACACCAATCGTCATATCTGGGTTTCTCTTTTTGACTTTATTAAACTGACCTAACCTTCTTCTAACTGTTAGTTCGGCTTTTTCCCGAATAGAACAGGTGTTTAGAAAGATAACATCTGCGGTTTCAAAATCTGAAGTCGTGTCATAGCCATTGTCCTTCATGATTGATGAGACAACCTCGCTATCTGCGAAATTCATCTGACAACCATAACTTTCAATGTACAGTTTCTTCTTCTTGCCAGTGTTTTCCTCCTTAGAGGTTTCAATAGTCTCAGTAGCCTCTTGGCTGTTTCTGTCTAAAATGTCTATATCCTGAATGATATTCTCCATCTATCTCGCTTCTCAAATTCGAAGGGCGAATATAATGCTTTTACTCCTAAAGCGTGACATATTGGCAGTCTAACTTTTGACTTAGTAAGCGGATCAGTTGGTTAGACCTTACCCGTACTAGGATATTCTTTGTTATTTTTGGGTTCAACCCTAAGACTATGCTGAAAAAGACATTCAATATTTGCTTTATTCTTCTTCTCGTTTCGTTACTCGCTTTTACCAATGGCTGTTCGGGAGATAGTACATCAGAGTCAACTTCAGATACTACTTTTCTTGAGAGCGGTGTCAAGTTCATCTATCTTGAAAAGGGCGATGGCCAAAAAATTGATTCCCTTAGCCATGTATCTGCACATATTAACCTTATAGTAGCACAAGATACTGTTTGGTCTACTTATGATGACGGTGAGCAGGTTTTTGAATTCGATGCAAAAAGAACATCCTTAATTGCTGGATTTGATGAAGTGGTTATGTATGCAAGAGAAGGGGACCGTGTTTTGGCCATTATACCTCCCGAATTGGGGTATGGGGAACGAGGTGCTGGTGATGATATACCACCAAATTCAACTTTACAGTTTGACCTGAATATGGTGAAGGTGGAGGAACCAAAGACGTTTCTATCTGACCTATTATACCCTATATACTTAGAAAGTGGTATTGACGAAATGATAGTTCAGTATAAGGAGCTTGTATTAGATGCGGATACGCACAACCTAGAAATAAGCGAATGGTATAATTTAGGAAGTAGATTAATGCGGGCTAACCAATATCAAGATGCTATCACTCTCTGGGATTATAAGCTCCAGGATACGGATGTTTTACAAGGCTATTTCATGAAGGCATCGGCATATGATAGATTGTCTGAATTAGACAACGCCATCAATACCTTAAGCAAAGGCTTGAAGGTAGCAACTGATACTACTGGTTATGGGTTCGTACAAGACTATTTAGCCGATCTTAAGTCTAGAGCGGGTAAGAACTAGGTTATCGGTTAGTTGTCATTGACATTCATGTAGGTATAACCCATTTGATCGAGGCTAATTAAGGCCGTTTTTGCAGATACGGCAACATCAATAGACTTGAGCATATCTTCCTCAGGGACATTTCTAAAACTTAATATTTGGGAACAGACGTAAAATTCTATGCCTTCTTTTTTAAGAATATCAATCACTTCTCTGTTAGGATTGGGTACTCCATACTTCTTTTGATAGGCTTCGTCATTTAGTATTCCGTTTATGGCACCTCCATGTATAATCACTGCCATTTTCATCTTCTTTTGAGGCACACCATTTGCAATGTTGAGGTTGTACGACCTAGCTACTTCAGAGAGGGTTCTCATTACTCTTGTAGAGTCATTGACACCATCGGTCACATCAATCACCACTTTATAGTCTAGTTTTTTATTATACTTCAAAACCTTGGCATCAGATGCTACTACACCAACCCAAGGATCAAAATCAAATACCGGGTAAGTCATTTTCCCTTCTAAATGCTTTGGCATTTGTGCAAGTAAAACACTGCAGTTTAAAATTAGGGCGAGGGCCATCAAAGTCTTTTTCATGCCAACAGGATAGAATAATTTCTAAGGAAATTAACGACCGTTCAAATGAACACGGTTCAATACTTTTTGCGTTAAATTATTACTGAGGCTAAGACTTCTCGTTGGCCCCTATAAGTTGAAAAATAGCCTTGGCCTTCACCATGCACTCCTCGTATTCCTTTTCAGGAACAGAGTCGTAAGTAATGGCTCCACCAACTTGAAAAGAGTAGGTATTCGTCTTCTTGTTGATGAAAATGCTTCTGATCAGGACATTGAAATCGAATGATTGGCTTCCGTTAAAAAATCCAGCAGCACCTGAGAATGGCCCTCGCTTCGTGTTCTCATATCGCTCTATCAGTTCCATGACTTTAACCTTAGGGGCACCAGTCATGCTGCCCATTGGGAAGGCTTTCTCTATGACATCGATCTGATCAACTCCATCACGCATTTCTGAGGTAATGGTCGAAATCATTTGATGAACTTGTGGAAACGAATAGATACCAAAAATTTCTTCAACTTTAACAGTTCCAGTTTTAGCTGTTCTAGCGAGGTCATTGCGGACTAAATCCACAATCATCATATTTTCGGCCAGTTCTTTAGGATCGTTCCTTAAATCAGCCTTAAGCCTGATATCTTCATTGGCATTTTCACTCCGCTGTCTTGTGCCCTTTATGGGTTGCGAAACAATGGTGCTACCATTTTGCTTCATGAAGCGCTCCGGAGAGGCTGAAACTATATAGTGATCATTGAACTTTTGGAGACAAGAGAAGGGGTTAGGAGATATCTCATTGAGCGATTGATACAACCCTACAGGGTTGAACATGTTAACCTCTCCGTGAAATTCTTGGCAATAATTTATCTCATAACAATCACCTTCTTCTATATGCTCTCGGAGGTGCTCAACGTTAGTCAAATAATCTGCCTTTGCAACTGAGTTAGTAGGTTGACTGAGTTCGTTTTTAGTATGACCGACATGCACAGTTATAATGGTATCAATCAAGTCTATTTGAGTACTTAATATTTCAACCTTATCTTCATGAAAGAGCAATACATGTTCTGGGTTGAAGAATTGAGTCTTTGGGAATTTTAGTAGATCGTGACTATTACTCTCTAGTCTTTGCGTTTCGTTTTTCAGGTCATAACCTAAATAACCAACCAGCCAATCATTCATTTGATCACTCTGCTCAATCCTCTGATGGAACGCCCTAAGTTCATCAAAAACTGACCTAGCACGATAATCTAGTTTTTCACTTGCGCCTATAGCCAAGATGTGACGGAAGCCATCCTTAGGGTAAGGGATATCGTTCGAATTGAAATAGGCAAAATGACTTTGAGTATCAGCCCAGGTGAGCGCTTTAATAATGAATTCTTCTTTGGAGAATCCTTGATACGGAAAGTCGATAGTCGCCATAATTAAGAGAATACAAATTTGCAGAAAGAGAAGGGCATAAAAAAGCCCCTAGTATAGTTACCAGAGGCTCTCTTAATAGGAGGGTTTTTTCTTACTCCATTGCAGTTCCAGTGCCAGCCTCTAATTGAAAGCCAACATTGACAGTATTGTAAATAAAATCATCCTTTAACTTTTCAGCTAAAGATGCTCTTTCCTTAAATTTCAATCCCCATTCAGTTCTATTAATATTGAAGTTGGCAATTGCTTTAATCGCACCATTTTCTAAAGAAACTGAAGCAGGAAACGAGATGTTTTTTGTCGTTCCACGCATGGTTAAGTTACCAGAAATGATGTGAGTAGGATTTTCTACCATTACGTCAGAAAGAGAAGCAGGTGTATAGTCAGTCTGTGGCTCATCAAGATCAGCTACGAGATTGTCAGCGTTGAAAAGTTCAGCACCAGTGATCTCAAAACTTGCAGTTGGAAAGTTTTCAGCCTCAAAGAAATCCGCAGACATTAAATGCCCTCTTAATTTCCCGTTTCCCTTTGAATCTGCCGGTAAGTCTAAGACTACCAAAGATGTGATGTCAATGTCAAAGCTACCACCAACTACCGTATTGCCTTTAACGAGTACTTCACCACCAGTAATACCAATAGTGCCATTGTGTTTTCCTGCTGGCTTAGAACCAATCCATGTCACCATGCTATTGGAAGTATTTACAGCGACAGAAGTAGCTGCTGCACTTGTAGTGACTGCTTTAGCGTCTGAAGTTTCAACAGTGTCTCCTTTTGGGCCACATGCCCAGGCCATACTTACAACGAATACTAGGCTTAGGAGAGATTTTAAATTTTTCATTTGAGTCATTTTCTAGGGTTAATTTCTTTTCTTTAAGATTAACAAGTCACTAACGTTTTAGAGAGTGAATTGTTTTGAACTAAGTGCATAACCATTGCGCTTTCTAAAGAGTTCAATGTATATACATATATTTGATTATGGCAATTGTAAAAAGTGTAAAAGGTGTTCACCCAAAAATTTCAGAAAGTTGTTGGCTTGCAGAAAACGCCACTGTTATTGGTGATGTAACGCTCAACAAAAATTGTAACGTGTGGTTTAATGCTGTCATTCGTGGCGATGTTTGTTCTATTGAACTGGGAGAGAATTGTAATATTCAGGATGGTGCTGTAATTCATGGAACCCTCAACCACTCAAAAACAGTTTTTGGAAAGAATGTTTCCGTAGGTCATAATGCGATTATACATGGCTGCACGGTCGAGGACAGTGTTTTGATAGGTATGGGAGCGATTGTAATGGACAATGCCATAATTAAGACAGGTTCGATGATTGCTGCCGGTTCTGTAGTACTGGCCAACACAATAGTAGAAGAGAATTCACTTTATGCTGGGACTCCCGCTAAGAAAGTCAAAGATATTGATGCAAAGTTGAGGCAAGTAATTGATCGAACCCCTGAGCATTATATCATGTATACCTCTTGGATCGATGATTAGTCATCAGCTTTACGTTATTTATAAATTGAAATATGATTCAAAAGCCAGAACCTTCAGAGTACAATCCGTTCTATGAACCTTATATCAGCCGTATCACCGAGCAAGACCTTGTCACTACGCTAAAGGCGCAGCTTGATACAGTCGTTGAGTTCTTTGGTAGTCTTACAGAGGCACAAGCAAACCATAAGTATGCCGAAGGTAAATGGTCTGTCAAGGAAGTGCTCAATCACCTGAATGACACAGAAAGAGTTTTTGCCTACAGGGCATTGAATATTGCGCGTGGCGATCAGCAAGAACTTCCTGGAATGGACCAAGATGTCTATCAAGGCAATAGCCGTACAGAGGGCAGATCGATGTCATCATTGATAGATGAGTTTAAAGCGATCCGTCTATCCACGATAGCGCTTCTTGAACCCATGACCCAAGAAGATAGCATGAGAAGTGCTGTTGCAAGTGGTTCCCTTGTTACCGTACGAGCGCTAGCAGCTATGACTGCTGGTCATTATATTCACCATATTGCAGTTGTTAAATCGAAGTACTTGTAATGTTTATTGTTGACCCGCATAGAGAATATGTAAAGCAGACCGAATCTCGAGTAGTTATTCGTTTTCAAGACTGTGATCCACTTCGGCACTTAAACAATGCCAAATACTTTGATTACTTTTTTAATGCCAGAGAGGACCAAGTTCCTAAACTCTACGGAGTAGAGATTATGGACTTGATCAAATCTTATGAAGCATTCTGGGTAGTTTACAACCATCACATTGCCTACTTAAAACCTGCTAACTTAGGGGAGTGGGTGAGAATCGTCACACGTTTGGTTTGGTTTGATGACAATACAATTGTTGTTGAATACTTAATGATGGATGACTATAAAAGTCATTTGAAAACAATGATGTGGACGACTTTCAAATATGTTGGTATGAATACAAGTAGAACAGTTGCCCATTCTGACGAAGTAGTTGCTTATTTGGGTGCTATGAAGTACGAGGGTGTTAATTATAATCCAACTTCGTTTGATGAACGAGTAAAAGAAGTCAAACAACTGATTCAAACCATAGTTGAGTAGATATATATTTTTAATAAAGCCTATTTTAATAATTTTTAATTGCTTGCTATGAAAAAAAATGATGGATTTGATCCTAAAGAGATCGCAAAAATGAAATCTGAAATTGGTGAAGATCAGTCTTATGTTGTAATCGAATCCGAGGATAATTCGGATGACTTTATGAATTTCTATTTTATCGGAAAACATGAAGGAAAAGAAGTTATCTGTGATGCTGCTATCTACACTTTGAGGCTCCAGCATAGTAGTGAAATTCACGAACTTGCTGAGCAGAAGGTGTCAGAGAAGTATCCGGATTTTAAATCTATTTCTTATGATGAAGATGAAAACGGTGACATTGCACCACTTAGTGACCTAGACGAAGAGATTGGTCTTTACTTAACAGAAGTAATGGATGAATTGGAAGAAGAGGAGGCGGTGAAAGTGCAAGAACACGTGGATGTTGATGAAAATTCTGATTTTGGAATTGGACTTGATGTAGGGCTGCATGTAGATGCCATTACACCTAAGGTGATAGAGAAGTTTATCAAAGAGTATAACGATGGCAGCCTTAAGCTGGATAAGACGTATTACTCTTTTCAGTTTGAAGATGAAGATGAAGAAGACTAATCATTATGCCGTAATAATTACATTAAAGGCTACCAATTGATTGGTGGCCTCTTTTATTAACTCCTTATCGAAATTATGACGTTGTGGTAGCTTTACAATTTGGGAAATAAATTTTATCCACGCTGAAATTGGAATTTGAAAACAACTTTCTTCAGTTTTAGCTTTTACGTTAAAAGCCTTCATGCTCAAGATTGCCTGGTCTGAAATTTACGCACATCCATTGCCTCAAAACCATCGTTTTCCGATGGAAAAATATAACCTACTTCCTGAACAATTGCTCTACGAAGGAACGGCCAAGCAAGACAATTTCTTTGCACCAATATCTTTATCAGATGAACAAGTCATAAGAACCCATGATGCCGTCTATTGGCAAAAACTAAAAGATCAAAATTTAACAAGACAAGAGGAAAGGCGGACTGGCTTTCCGCTATCCCAAGAGCTAGTAGCGCGCGAAATTATTATCATGAATGGTAGTGTTCAGTGTGCTGAATATGCCTTGGTGCATGGCGTGGCTATGAATGTGGCGGGAGGAACCCATCATGCCTTTACGGACAGAGGTGAAGGCTTTTGTTTGTTGAATGACATCGCTATCGCTGCGCATCACTTACTAGATAAAGGACTAGTGAATAAAGTATTGGTGGTGGATTTAGATGTACATCAAGGCAATGGTACGGCTCAAATTTTTGAAAATGACGATCGTGTATTTACATTCAGTATGCATGGCCAGTCGAATTACCCAATGCATAAGGAGACTTCCGATTTGGATGTGGGCTTGTTAGATGGCACTGACGACTCCACATACCTAAGCCTTTTAGATCGACACTTGAATGAGGTTTTTGAGAGTTTTCAGCCAGACTTCATTTGTTTTCAGTCTGGCGTTGACGTATTGGCAACTGACAAACTAGGACGGCTAGGCATGACCCTTGATGGGTGCAAAGCTCGGGATCGCATGGTTTTAGAATTGTGTCATCGAAACAAGGTTCCAGTGATGGCTTGTATGGGAGGAGGCTATTCTGAAAAAATAGCACATATAGTAGAGGCGCATGCCAATACCTATCGCCTTGCCCAAGAGCTATACTTTTAGATTGGTCGCTTCGTTACACTATCTGTACACAACTAGCCTTTTTAGTTTCATTTTATTTACTTTGTGCTCAGCTGGATAGAATGACCTATCCTGACATAGTTTCATCTTATGTCAAAGTCAATTAATTTATAACACGACAGATCTAATGTATAAGCGCGCTGCGGTAATCTCCTCTCTGATTTACTTCTTTTGTTTTGCTTTGACTGGACAAGAGCTTGCCCATATTCGAATTGATGGAATCAATTCTTCTTATGACGAGCATAGTCCTATGTTAAGTCCAGATGGTGAGACACTGTATTTTACGCGAGTCGGACATCCTGCCAATATCGGAGGAGTATTAGATAACGGTGATATTTGGTTTAGTACAAAATCAGGTTGCAATTGGTCTCCTCCAGTTCATGCTGGTGGCGACATCAACCACCCAGGTTTGAATGGTGTCGTTGGCTTCAGCCCTGATGGCCAAAGAATGTACCTACTTAATTTTTTCGATCCGGAAGGACGAGGGATCAGTAAGATTCAAAATGGAATTTCAGTATCTACCTTGAGTAGCGGTAAATGGGGGAAGCCAACTAAGTTAGCGATCAAGTTTTTCTCCAATGAGTCCGCTCATATCAGCGCGACTATTTCGAAAGACGAAAAGGCACTCATTATGTCAATTCAGTCTTATGAGACTGAAGGCAATGAAGATTTTTATGTCTCGGTAAAGGAAGAGAACGGAGAGTGGAGTCAGCCTAAGAACATTGGAAATGTCATTAATACATATGCTCAGGAATGGGCACCTTTCATATCAGGTGATATGAAGTCTTTGTACTTCACCTCAAACGGTCATGGTGGAGCAGGAGGACGAGATGTTTTTCTATCAGAACGTCTAAGTGATACCTCTTGGCTTGAGTGGTCAACTCCGAGAAACTTAGGGAATAAACTCAATTCGGTTGGGACTGAGCAAGGATTGTCTTTTGTAAGTGGAGATGAATTAGCCTATTTCTCATCGACACAAAACAGTGAGGGCTTCGGTGATATCTTTGCCTACTCAATGGCAGAGAGCATTCCAGAAGTCGAAGAAGTGGAGGTTACAAGCCCAGCCGTTGAGCCGAAAGAAGAGAAACCAATTGAAGCGCCCAAAAATCAGGTCTTAATGGTTTTTCAAGTAATGGATAATCGTACCGAGGAGTTGGTAGATGCTAATGTAAGCTTGACTTACAATGGAAAAGAGCGTGTTATAAATACCGCAGACATTGTGTCAGAAACAAGGAGGTTCGAACTTACACTCGCAGAGGGGACAGACCTAAAAGTGTTAATTGAACAAGACGGTTACCTCAAATATCAGAAGCTGTTTAAAGCTGGAAAGTTAACTTCCATTGGCTCAGGAGAAGTTCAAAGACTATTATTGACTAGAAGAGAAGTTGGTACTAAAGTGGAGATTGAGAATGTGCTTTTCAATCGTGCAAGAGCATCTTTCGCAAACCCAGAAACTGCTACCAGCCAAATCGATGAACTTGTTCAGCTGATGAAGGACAACGCTGGAATGGCCATCAGGTTAGAAGGTCACACTGATAATCGAGGTGACGAAAAGTTGTCACAAGAATTATCTGAAGAACGTGTAAAAACAGTAAGAGACTATATGCTTTCAAAAGGTATCAATGGAAACCGAATTGAGTATGTTGGGTATGGTGGGACCAAGCCTTTAAGTGACAATAGAAGCCCAGAAGGTATTGAGATGAACCGTAGGGTAGAGTTCGTAATTATCAGATAAAGTGCTATCCTGAGGTATAATAAAAGAACAGTTTTGAAATCTGCTGCAAAAGTAGGTTGAACAAAAACTGTTCAATCAGAAAAGGCCTCGACCATTTCTTTTAGGATTCTAGCGGGCCTATTATTTCCTCTATCGATCATACACCAAGAAGTACTTGACTGAACGATTAGGACACCAGTCGATTCATTGGTGATGCTAACCAGTCGATTCGATTTCACGCCTTCCCACTCATGGACGTGAGTTTGAATAAGAAGATGATCGCCAAGAAATGCAGGCTTCTTATACTCTATAAAGTGGTTTATGGTTACCCATGCATACTTTTCTAACCATGCTGGATCAGCTTTCGAATCCCAATGGTGCTTAGCCACATCTTGAATCCACTGTAAATACTGAACGTTATTGACATGCTCTAGCTCATCCAAATGCTCTGCCGTTACTGTGATCCTTTCTTGAAAGATATTGGGGTTCTGCATACCTTAGTAGAGGATGGTTCTTTCCTCTTTTTTAATGACCACACCATTTGAATAAGTTGTTTTATTGATCCAATTACTCATCTCATCATATTCATAGAAAGTAGTGTAACGATCGACATAGGTGCCCCTTAAAGTTCTGCTTTCATATTCGACTAGATCACCATACAAGTAAATCTCCTTAAAGCGAGACCTGTAATTAACGGTGTCACCATTCTTGAAGAACCCTCTGACCATAACCCTCAGCGAATCCTTTTTTATCTCCAAATGCCTTTCGTTTGCCATACCATCAAACCGGAAGAATGTGGTCTGCTTTACCAATGAATCAGGATAATAGACATAATCAGTTCTTGATTCTAGCTGATTCGTTCTATAGTTGTGGCTAGAAATTTTTCTTTTCTGATCATCGTATTGATATTGGATGTGCAATGAATCAGTTGGTTTGTCTACTCCTTGGAAAGTATCATAGAACTCATCGGCTATTAAATCATTTTGATCATTGTATTGATATCGCCAGAATCTATTGAGCTTATCTTCACCTCGATATTCTTCCTTCGCAATAATCTGAAAATCAGAATTGTACTTAACGATGGATTTAGAATGAATACGATCGCCAAGTCTATAGACTGTTTCAATGGCCTTATGTGCGTCATCATCATATTCATAAGTGACCTTTGGCATGTTTTCTTGGAAACCAAAGCGCCTTTGTTCAATGATACGTCCGTGATTATCAAAAAAATGGGTTTTAATAAGTTCCTTGTCAACTTTAAATTGAATTTCCTTTAATCGACCGTTTGCAAGGAGATAGTGTGGGGTTATCGGAGCTTTGATGAGCCGAGCGGAGTCTTTGTCGTACTCATAGATCTTGATAAAGAACTCTTTAGTCTGATTTCTTATGTTTTCATCAATCCATACAGATTCTATTAGCTCCGAATCAAAGCTAGGCAGTACTTGCTGACTGTAAACTGTGGATGTAGTGAGTAAAAGGAATGCAACTAAGTAGCGCATATTTTAAAGATAGCCAAAAACTAGATTACCTAAATCTTTACGCCACTATTATTAATAGCCTTCCGCGGTGTCGTCTCCTCTGGGGTCGGCACCAGCTTCCAGTTTGCCATTGGACAATACAAGAATAGCATCAACACGACCAATTGTTCCTCTTGCCCTCAGCTTGTGACCTTTTGCTTCCAAGTTTACAATTACCATGCTATCCAATGCATTTGCTTCTGTTTGGAGTACATCTGGCAGCCATTGATGATGAAAGCGAGGGGCAGATACTGCTTGTTGCATTGTCATATCAAAGTCAATGACATTTACTATGGTCTGGAATACAGAAGTAATTATTGTGGATCCGCCTGGAGTACCTACAACCATGAAAAGTTTGCCGTCTTTAGCGACAATAGAAGGCGTCATAGAGCTAAGCATACGTTTACCCGGTGCGATAGCATTAGCTTCGCCTCCGACTAGTCCATACATATTTGGTATGCCTGGCTTGACACTGAAGTCATCCATCTCATTATTTAAAAGGAAACCAGCTCCACCTACAAAAACCTTACTCCCCATTCCACCATTCAAGGTAGTAGTTACCGAAACAGCATTTCCCCAAGGATCAATAACGGATAGGTGAGTAGTCTCCTCACTCTCTTTTGGCGCAGGTGCTCCAGCATCAATTTCAGTACTAGGCGTGGCCCTGTCAGGACTGAATGAAGCCATTCTAGTTTGCGTGTAATTTCTATTGGTCAGTCCATTACGTGGTACATCGTAGAAGTCTGGATCACCAAGGTGAGCTGCTCTGTCTGCGTAAGCTCTACGCTCTGCCTCGGTCATTAAATGAACGGCATCGGTGCTAAGAAACCCCATTTCACCAAGGTCAAAAGGTTCAATTGCGTTGAATAACTGTGCTAAGGCGATTCCACCACTTGACGGAGGAGGCATAGAGATAAATTCATAGCCTCTATAGTCGCCAGTAACAGGGGTCCTCCATACGGCTTCGTATTGTTCCAAATCCTCGAGGGTTATTAGGCCTTTACCTCGTTCCATCTCAGCTACGATCAGTTTGGCAGTTTCTCCCTTGTAAAAGCCATCGCGACCATTGTCACGAATTCTTTCTAGTGTTTTGGCTAATTCAGGAATGCTCACAATGTCACCTGCTGCCCATTCTGAACCTTCCTCGGACAGGAAAAAATCTGGCCTGACTGTATTGTATTCAATGAATACTTTACGATTTCCATTAAGCCCTCTAGCTTCTCTAGCAGTAAGTTCCCAGCCATTAGCGAGGTCAATTGCCGGTTGGACTAGACTGGCCCAGTCTAATTTTCCATATTTCCTGTGGGCTGCTTCCAGTCCAGCAACAGTGCCAGGCACTCCCGCAGCTAAGTGTCCACGAACACTAGACATTGATATGACATCACCATTCGCATCGAGGTACATGTCTCTACCACCAGCAAGGGGTGCTTTTTCACGATAATCAAGTGTAGCAGTTTCACCATTAGCCATTCGGCTCACCATGAAACCACCGCCACCAATATTTCCAGCTCCCGGATAAACAACAGCCAATGCAAGTTGAGTAGCAATGGCTGCATCTACTGCGTTTCCTCCTTTTTGCATCACCTCACGCCCTGCTTTTGAAGCAAGAGGATGGGCAGAAACGACCATCGCTTGGTCAGCAATCTTACCTCTATTTTCAAGAGAGATTTCTTCAACAGGTTGACATGCAACAAATGCTAAGGCGATTAAAAGGGAGAGGAGCTTTTTCATAATGTCTAAAGACTAATTTTATTTCTGACCGATAGTGTTTTCAAAGAGCTTGAAAATTCTCTTGTACTCATCTGTCCAACTCGAAGGCGTACTGAACCCATGATTCTCCACCGGATACAATGCCATTTCCCAATTGTCTTTACCCAATTCAATCAGTTTTTGGGCCAAACGCACTACGTCTTGGAAATGTACGTTGGTGTCAACCATTCCATGTGCTATAAGTAAGTCTCCTTGAAGTCCATCAGCAAAGTATATCGGTGAGCTTCTTTTGTAAGCAATAGGATCTTCAACAGGGGTATTTAGAATATTTGCTGTGTAGCCGTGATTGTAATGAGCCCAATCGGTAACCGACCTAAGTGCAGCGCCTGAACTGATTACATCTGGGTGTTGGAACATGGCGAAAAGTGTAATGAACCCACCATATGATCCACCGTACATTCCGATTCGGCCAGCTTCAACACCATGATTTTCTCTTAAGTATTTAGCACCATCGACTTGGTCTGAAAGGTCTTTACCACCCATGTGGCGATAGATACCTGTTCTCCAATCCCGTCCGTAGCCTGAGCTTGCGCGGTAATCAATGTCTAAAACGGTATAACCTTGTGCTCTGAGCATGTTATTGAACATAAACTCTCTCTGGTAAGTACTCCACCAGTAGTGTACGTTTTGAAGGTAACCTGCCCCATGAACGAAAATCACGCCAGCACCATTAGGGTTTTCTGGCTTATATAACCTCGCATATACAGTGGCACCATCTTCGGCTGTGAACGTCACAATCTCTGGCTTGTACCATTCATATTGCTTGAATCCATCTTGCAAGCTTTCGGTTAATTGAGTGCGTTTAGCACCTGGCTTGTTGGCTTGAACGAATAGTTCGTTAGGTCTGTCGATATAAGAATAAAGTACCGCGAGTGTTTTCTCATCAGGAGACATAGTGACATCGTTGTTACCATCTTCCGTGGTGATCTGAGTGATTTTACCTCCTTTTACAGGCATACTGTAGAAGTGGCGAATGCCAGGGTGCTTTATGTTTGCCGTGAAGTACCATGTAGAGCCATCTTTGGAAAGAGAAGGACTGTACACTTCGTAATTCCCTGAAGTCAATTGTGTTTGCACTCCACTAGATAAATCATGAAGATACATGTGCGAATATCCTGATTTTTCTGATTGGAAGTAGATGGTTTTGTTGTCGGGTAAAAAGCCCATAGTACCTGAGCCAAATTCACTACCGATACCAGGCCCTGCAATCCAAGCTTCGTCTCTTTGTCTGTCAACCTCCATTAAATCACCTGAATCAGGCATAAGGCGCATAATCCAACGATCTTTATTATCGTGAGATGCAAAGTGCACAACGGTGTACTTGCTATCGTTAGACCATAGAATCGTATTGGCGGAGACCAACCTTGGCTTGGCTTCAGTTTTACGTTCAGGGTAGTCTTTTACATAATCTGGAAGGTCAGAGATACCTGGGAGCTTCTCAGTGTCGACCATATAATGTTCGTCTTCACCGATGTTATAGATTCCGATTTTACTGTGCCCTTGTTCGCCACCTACTTTAGTTCTTGCGCGGATGTCAGTGGTGTAGCCCGACTGTGTTACATAGTTTGGTACGATAGTGTTCTTAGCGCCATCTTCTGGCGCATAATAGACGCTAAAGCTTACGTATTTGCCATCAGGAGATAATTCAAGATTTCTGGCGTTTGGAAGTTTTACTTGGCTACGTCTGCTGCCAGCATCTTGAGATTGGTTGGCAAAGCCTCTAAATCTATTTTGATTACGCGGTCTGTTTTTTTGCTCTTTTAGGATGCTAGATGTTTCTAACTGGTCATCGCTAAGCCATTTGTCCTGATCACGGTTTCCGTTGCTTTGGCTACCCGCTCTTCTTGGAGAAGATTCATTGCTAGACTCAATATCGAAATTGGTCAACTGAGTAAACATTCCCGACTTTGTGTTGACAGAGAATAGATTGTTGTCTGACACAAAAGTGATAATGTCATTGGTGTGGAACTTCGGGCTACTTTCTCTAGCACTTGTTGCTGTGATTTGTGTTTCTGTTTTGGATTTAATATCCATGGTATAGACATCTCCGCCTTTTACAAAAACAATTTTGCTTTCGTTGTCATTGAAAAGGTAAGAAGAAGGCCATCCTTCATTGCGGTCATCCTCTTTGGTAGCATCACCACCGTTTTTACTGATCTTATAACCAGTCGCATCTCCAGAATCTAGAGGGTTCCAATTGAAGAAAATGTTTTTGCTGTCCTTCGACCAACTTACTCGAGAGGGTGGGGTACCAACGAATTCGGACTGAGATTGCATGATTTCCTCAACTGTAAGTTCAGTGAGGGGCTTAGTTTGGGCAAACGAAAAGGTTACCCAAAGAACTAATGAGAGTGATAAGAGAATCTTGCGCATAATTTTTCTAAATGATTTTACCAAACATAAATAAAAACCTTAGTAAAATAAGGGCAATTCTTATGGATGGTTAGCGGATTACTTCAACGCTGTTCAAGTAGGTGCTTGTTTCATTTTGAAAGAAGTCAGAGTAGCCCTGAGTAAACCTATGCGCTAAATGAATCCATTACGAAGTGTAGAAGAAAGATGAGCGGAGGTCATGGAATATTAAGACGCTTGGATAACTTGACATATCGAGTTGATTTCTTTAGTGAGAGAATCCCGCCTTTTGATTAATTTCATTTTAATATTTGTCGCATGTCCATCAATAGATTAACAGCCAAGCAAGTAAAGGCACTTACTAATATCCGTAAAGTGGAGACTAAAATAGGGGAGCGCATAGAAGTACTCGCTTCGAATGATCTTTCAGTACTCCAAAATTTTAGAAAAAAGGGTTGCTCATACTGCATAATTGGAATCCCTGAATGCATAGGGGTATTGGGTAATCATGGAATCCCTGGAGCGCAGAACGCATGGGCCGCTTTCCTCTCATCCTTTTTGAATGTGCAAAGCAATCGCTTTTTATCAGGTGCAGAGTTTATCGTGATGGGGTCTGTGGAAGTTGATGACCTACAGGATCAGGCAATGGAACTGGATAGTGGGTCGGATTTTTTTCTGCAAAAGATGCATGTCCTTTGCGAAGCAGTAGATGCCCGTGTTTCGCCTATTATTGAAACCATAGTGAAGGCCGGACTGATTCCTATAATTATTGGCGGAGGACATAATAATGCTTATCCCATTTTAAAGGGTGTGTCTGAAGGGCTTGGCAGAAAGAGAGGGGTAAATGTTATCAATTTAGATGCACATGCTGATTACCGCAGTTTAGAGGGGAGGCATAGTGGTAATGGCTTCTCTTATGCTAAACAAGGCGGTTATCTGAATAAGTATTATGCTTTTGGTCTGCATCAATCCTATAACGGAGAGCATATGCTCAAATCAATGGATACCACGAATAATGTGAGGTATCACTTTTTAGAAGACATTACCTATTTGGATGAGGACTTATCCAAGGCATTAGCTTTCGTAGTAGATGAGAATATCCCCTGTGGTATTGAACTTGATATGGATGCCATTAGAATGATGCCAAGTAGTGCTGTTTCCCCAACAGGATTCTCCTTGGAACAAGCCCGGCAGTTTGTTAGGAAATCAGCCCAAGCTTTAAAAACGGCCTATTTACATTTGCCAGAAGCAGCTCCTAACTCTGCATATGAGGCGCGCATAGTAGGTAAGGCATTGGCTTATTTGGTAACTGATTTCGCAAAGGCTTAGAGACAAAAAAAAAGGCCCAAAGTAACACTTTGGGCCTTCTATTAGCGAATGAATTTTTAGTCTTCGATAAT
>DLQN01000130.1:0-1631 GCA_002477595.1 Roseivirga sp. UBA7431 | reverse complement strand
TTGTTTCGGCTATGGCAAACGAAGAATTGAGATCCTCCGGTATTTCTACCTGCATGCGCCATAGAAAGCACACCTCTGTCGTGATATTGATTGTCACCATCAAGCTCACAATCAATTTGGTAACCTGGCCCACCGCTACCTATTCCGTCAGGGCATCCGCCTTGAATCACAAAGTCAGGAAGCACCCTGTGAAAAGTCAAGCCATCGTAATATCCTTTCTTAGATAGGTCAACAAAGTTTTTGACTGTATTTGGAGCGTCTTTTTCATAAAACTCCACTTTCATTAAGCCTTTTTCAGTATGGATTTCTGCTGTCATTATAATTTTTGTTATTTAAGGCAAAAGTAAGCTTTTCAAAAGAATGTTTGGACTATCAAGACAACAGAAAATTAAGTTGATGAATTTTTATCCACCCTATGTAGGTGCTGGGATTAGGATTAAAGACATAAGCCATGATTTTATGCGGGCTGAAATTGAGATGAAGTTAAGGTGGTGGAATAAGAACCTTGTGGGAACACACTTTGGCGGATCGCTAATGTCCATGTCAGACCCGTTCTATATGCTGTTATTAGTACAGAATCTAGGGAAAGATTATATCGTTTGGGATAAGGCCTCCAGTATCAAGTTCAAAAGGCCGGGTACGGGAAAAGTCACCTGTGTTTTTGAAATTAATCAAGCGTTAGTAGATCAGATAAAAGCCGATGTCTCGGAATTAGGTAAAAAGGACTATAAACTACCCTTAGTCATTACAAACGAACAAGGTCAAACTGTTTGTGAACTTGAGAAAACTATCTATGTCAGGAAAAAGTAGTTAATGACTACTTGAAATGGTAAAGGAATATAAACTCTCCTGCAAAGGCTGGCTTAGGGTTATCTTTTATTTCAAGCTTTACATTCAATTGGCATTTGGTAATGCCTCTGAGGTCAGCAAGTCCACTTAGTTTGACTCTCAATCTGACTTCTTGATCGACCAGCACAGGCTGGTTAAACTTGAGTTTTTCAATGCCATAATTGATCATCATTTTGATGTTGTTGATCTCAGCAATTTGCTCCCAGAGATAGGGCAGAAGGGATACCGTGAGATAACCGTGGGCAATGGTACGTCCAAAACCACCTTCTTTAGCAGCTCGTTCGGTATCTAAATGGATCCATTGGTGATCAATAGTAGCATCTGCGAAACCGTTAATGCGCTCTTGATCAATTTTCAGGAAATCGGATACACCGAGTTCTTTCCCAATGTATTTCTCGAATTCCGCATGACTTCCAATTACTACTTTCGGCATCTCTCTCTGTTAATTACAATCAAAGATAAATCTAAAAATCCAAAGTCAATTGATGCCCTTCCTTTAATTGACGATCAACTTCCTTATTTTCGAAATTTGAACAGGTTACTCCCAGCAGCCTTACGCCCGTAGGGAATTGTTGCCAATCGATTTGCTCCAAAAGGTTGAATGATATCGAAACGATCTGATCAAGTGTCCGAACTTCATCGTTTAGCGATTGGCTTCTTGTGATTTGGCTAAAGTCCTTGAATTTCACTTTTAGGGTGACTGTTTTGCCAAACGTGTTTGCTTTCTCAAGCCTATTCATCACCGTTACCGCAATGGGCTCCAGTGCTAATTTCATATCTGC
>DLQN01000045.1 GCA_002477595.1 Roseivirga sp. UBA7431 | reverse complement strand
GTGCTCTTTACCCAATCTAAAAGACCTCCCCAGAACTCAGTGCCGACTAAAACGATCGGGAAACGACCGATTTTATTGGTTTGAATTAAGGTAATGGCTTCGAAAAGTTCGTCCAGGGTGCCGAAGCCTCCCGGCATCACAATAAAGCCTTGAGAGTACTTAACAAACATTACTTTTCGCACAAAGAAGTAATCAAATGAGATAAGTTTATCTGGATCGATATAGGGGTTGTTTCCTTGCTCATGGGGCAATTCAATGTTCAAGCCCACAGACTTACCGTTTTCACTTTGCGCACCTTTGTTGCCCGCTTCCATAATACCTGGGCCGCCACCCGTTATTACGCCATATCCATGCCGAACGAGCTTAGCAGCAATTTCTTCTGCCAT
The DNA here is from genome assembly GCA_002477595.1 of Roseivirga sp. UBA7431. Lineage (GTDB taxonomy): Bacteria > Bacteroidota > Bacteroidia > Cytophagales > Cyclobacteriaceae > Roseivirga. The sequence goes on along the minus strand of DLQN01000045.1, from coordinate 10,743 downwards.
TTTGTAATATCCATTATCTGGCTGGGTCCGTGCAGAGCCAAATATCGAAACACAAGGACCTATTTTGGCAAGTTTCTCAAAACCTTCAACCATTTCGGACATTACTTTAAAGATCACCCATGAATCTTGGGTTTTGATCTCATTCCAGTTGCGGTCTTTAAAGGCTTGTTTGATTTTATCTTCGTCTGTCATATGTATTTTTTTGTGCTGACGTCTAACGTCATTCTTTGAGTTTAGTCAGGTCGGGTTACCATTTACGTTGCCTAATGGTTAAGGTTGATTAAAAAGTGATGTTGCTTACTTAGCACTAAGGTCGCTTACAGCATCTTCCAATTTAGGAAACCTAAATTTAAACCCCGCTTCCTCAATTTTATGGCTACTGATTCTACTGCCTCCAATTACAATGGCCGCCATTTCGCCTAGCATGAGCTTAAGCACAAGTGCTGGCACAGGAATGGGTAAGAAGACTTTTCCAAAGGCCTTGGCTGCTTTTTGAGTGAAGTCCCGGTTCGTCTCAGGCTTTGGCGCTACTGCATTGTAGGCACCTACATATCCATCATTCTCCATGGCGTCCATAAACATTTGGGCTAGGTCGACAATATGAATCCAGCTCATGTATTGTTTTCCTTTACCCAGAGGGGCGGCTACAGGCGGTTTAAGCAATTCAACTAATGCACCACCATCTTTGCTCAATACGATGCCTATTCTAAGTTGTACCAATCGGATGCCCAGCGTACTGATTTTATTTGTCGAGGCTTCCCAAGCATCAGTTACGTGAGCTAAGAAACTCTGGCCGATAGGGGCCGTTTCCTTCGTCATTTGATTGCCGGTGTCGTCACCGTAGATGCCTATGGCGGACGCTGCAACGAAGGTCTTTACTTGATGATCGATCTTTTGAAGCTCATTGAAGAGTAGCAAGGAGGTTTTAGTTCTGCTATTGTAGATTTCATCCTTACGCTCAGTAGTCCATTTGGCATCTGCCACACCTGCGCCAGCAAGGTGCATTATGGTGTCGACTCCTTTAAAGGCACCCTCTTCGATATACTCTCGCTTATAATCCCACTCGAAGACCTCGTAGTCTGGGTGTTGTTTCTTTGTGCGGCTTAGTACTACGATTTGATGGCCTTTAGCTTTGAGCATAGGGATCAATACAGAGCCCACCAAACCTGTTCCTCCTGTAATTAGTATCTTTTGAGACATATAGTTAAAAGCACATTAGTTGCTATTATGTTCCACGAATATAGCTTTTAGCCATAAAAAAAGCCCCAACATTACCGAAGGGGCTTTGACATTATTTAATTAAACTACCTTAAAAAGTTGTAGCTGTATTTTAATCTGAATGAGGTACCTGGGTCTCTTCTTGTTTCAATGGCGTTTGCACTTCCAAAAGATTCAAACTCTCTTTCTCTCACGTCACCCAAAAGGTTATTAATTCTAAGCCCAAAAACGTGTTGCCCGTCTATTCCAAAGCCTTTTTGAATATTCACATTCAAACTGTTAAATGGCACATCGTAAGTATCAGGAGTTCTGTTGATACCAACAACGGCTAAGGTTCTACCTTGAACGTTGTAACTCACGCTGGCTTCCCAGAAGCTCTCATAATCTGTGTAATTCAACCCTGCATTGATGATGAATGGAGCCTGACCGACAAAGTCTCTTTTATCGCTTAGTGACTCTCCATTTCTCAATCCGTTTTGTCTGCCTTGAGCTTCTACTGCATCAATTTCTACTGTGGCTTCAGTCAAAGTTACATTAGAGATAAACGACAAGTTTTCTAAAGCAGGAGCAAGAAAGCTTAAGTTCTTTCTTAATTCTACTTCTAATCCAGCGATTGTCGCATCACCAACATTTCTTGGCTGTAAATCATTTGGTGCTTGAGAGAAACGAACGAGTTCGATTGGGTTTTGGAAAGTCTTATAGAAACCACCAATGGAGATGGCCTCACCTCTACCAAAGAAGTACTCATATCTTAAATCAAAGTTGTCAATGTTGGTTTCAACTAGGTCTATGTTACCAATGAAGGTTCTACCCGTTAAAACATCTTGAATTTCAGCAAAAGACTTCTCTTTAAATGAAGGCCTTGCGATAGTCTTTGAGTATGAAGCTCTCAAGTTTGAGTTTTCAACTACTTGATAGATAAAGTTAACTGAAGGAAAGAAGTCCAATGAACTTGTGATCTTTTCGTCATCAAATGATAATCCGTTTGGATCATTTGGATTGGCCCCCGCTTGGTTTACCCCAGTGTACCATTGATCAAATTGTTCAAGCCTAACACCAACGATGGTCTTTAATTTTTCTATAAGGCCAAGCTCACTCATAACATAGCCACCAAGTGTATTCATTCTGCCTTGATAGGCATTAGAAAGATTGAAAGCGTTTTGTACATAAGTACCCGTTCCTCTATCTACAGTCCAAAGGTTTTCAGGAGCGAATAGTTGATCTGCATCACCATTTAGGTTAAGTGCGTCTTGGCTTCCACGTATTTGAGTTACAAAGTTTTGAATTTCATAGTCTCTCGTTTTGTAAATATTACTGAAGCCCCCTTTAATCTTGGAATCTCTACCACGGAAAGCGATGTTGTGGCTGTAGTCTACTTTTGCAACATAGTTTTGCTCAGTGAGAAGCCTCCAAATTCTATTTGGCTCACCACCTTCTTGTGGGTTAATTGCGACTTCTCCTCCGTCAATAGTGAATGGAGTGATTCTCACGTCTTTGTCGTTGATGGTCGCAAAGGTTGGAGATACTTTCCATTCCAATTGAGACTCATTGCCATTGAAGTAGTGTTCACCACCTATTAATAAGTTGGTAAGGGAACGCTCAGTGTATTCTAAGTTATCTACAAGCGATGTATTTGAGTTGTTGTTAGAACGAATTCTTGTTCTTAAAGCGGCACGCTGGGTGCCATTCTGAACGTGCATTGCTTGTAAACGAAATTTATTTTTATCTCCTTTTAGTGAGACACCGGCCAAACCACTTAATTGAGCATCTGTGATACCTAGTGGACCTTCGAAACGAGTATCTGGAGTCAATTCAAATTCGTTATTCTGACTCGGCTTTACGTATGCAGCATCTCTTGCATCTTCGTAGAAAGTCGTTGTGTTTTTATAGTTGATGGCAGCTATGTAGCCTAGCTTCTTGTCACCAAGATCCCTTTGATCTCCAAGAGAAAAACCTAAGCTCAGGTTGGCCAAGTTAGAGTCTGTCAATGCTGACATGTTCGGGGCAAATGAAGAAGTGATATCGTTGAGTGCTTGGTCTTGTCTCAAAGGAGAAGGAATATTTCCAGTTCTTCCATCGAACGGAAGGTCTCTTTTTCCATCATCAAATCCTAAAAAGTCTGTACCTCCACCATTATAGGTTAAAAAGTCATTGCGGAAGTGCATGCTTGAATTGTATTCTAAGCCGAGAGAGAGTGTCATTGTCTTCTCATCAGGAAAGTCTTTTGTTTCTATGTTTACTGTTCCTCCAACAAAATCTGCACTTAGGTCGGGCGTAAAGTTTTTGTAGACAATAATATTGTCAATTAAGGAAGTAGGGAAGATATCAATTTGAATAGCGTTTCGGTCTGGATCTAGTCCAGGGACTTCCATTCTGTTAAGAATTGTTTTTGTGTATCGGTCACCAAGACCTCTAACAAAAACATATTGGCCTCCTTGGATAGATACACCCGGCACTCTTTTAATTGCTCCAGCAACATCGCTGTCACCAGATCTCTTAATCTGTTGTGATGAAATACCATCAATTAAATTTGTCGCCTTTCTTTTTGCTTGGAGTAGTGCAACGTCTGTACTGCGAAGAGCCTCTGCTGTGACTATAATTTCATCCAACTCTGAAACGGCTTCTTCCAACCAGATGGCCTCAATTACAGTGACCTCTCCAGCTTTTACCACTACATCGCTAATGTTGACGGTTGTAAAGCCAATAAACTTGGCTTGTAAGGTGTAAGTACCCGGGGCGAGTTCGACCTCGAATTTTCCATCAAAGTCAGTGACTCCTCCAGACTGCACCTCAGGTACAAAGATTTGCACGCTGAACATGGGTTCACCATTAGAACGTTCATAAGCTGTCCCGCGGACCTTTCCTTTTTGGGCAAAAGCGATCTGTGCCATGCAAAGCAGAGATACCAGTAAGACAAATTTTAGGTTTTTCATTATTAATCAATGTTAGTATGTCGTTCTAAATTAAAATTGCCCGTGAGCAAAGGCTCACGAGCAAAGTGTTGTGTTTATGTTTTTTTATTTCTAGTTGAAACCTGCAACTAATAAGTTTAATGTGGCAGTGTATGACCATGAAAGGACAGACACATCAGCACCTTTGGTGCGGGTTGTTACCACGTTGTTAGCAGCAGGGAATACAACAGTTTCGTTATTTGTAACCTGAGCAGTTCTGTCAGGGGTTGTTAAACTACCGTTTAGTTTGTCGTTCAGAATACTGTTAATTGAGAATGTCGCTCCACCAGCATTATCATTCTGATTGAATTCATTACCTGTAAAGATTACAGTTCCAGCAACATAGTTGTCAGAGATGGTTGGGTCATCGCTTAAAACGCCACCGTTTCCATCGTCAGAACCATCTGCATCTAATTCTAAGTCAACACCAGCAGTGAAGCCAAAGAAGTAAGAATCTTGAATGTCATAAGTGGCACCGTCTCTAAGGTCAGCAAAGTCAGTAGCGCTTCTACCCCATAAGGATGCGTTTCTGAATTTACCGATTTGAGCAGTTCCACCAGTGTCACCTTCAGGTCCGTCTAATTCGAACCCATGGTCAGAGCCAATTCCGTTTGCAGTACCAGTACCACCGATGTATACAATGTTAGTCGCTGTTCCAGACCAACCTTGGTCAGTATCGAAGCCATCATCATCAGGGTTTAATACGATGAAGTTTGAGATATTAACAGTTCCACCGAAGATTTCAACACCATCATCAGCAGAGTTGATAGATTCAACATGGTTAACTGTCGTTCCTGAACCAACACCTCCAAGAGTCAAGCCTTGAAGCTCGTTACCAGGACCTAGTTGCTGTCCTGTGAATCTGATTGAGCAATAAGTAAATGAACCAGAGTTATCTGTAGCATCAGAACCACCATATAATCCTTCAGTAACAGAAGAAGGAATACCTTCAATTTGAACTTCAGCTGCGTCAGCAAAGATTGGAGCATTTCCTAAGATTAATACACCGCCCCAAAGACCTAAATCAGCAGGGCCGTTATTTCCGTCAACTTCAAGTGTAGAAGCAAATTCTCCAACATTGATGTCGTCTAAATATGAAGTGAATACAATTGGGTTCGCAGCAGTACCGTTTGCTTGAATTTCTGCACCTCTCGCAATTAGAAGAACAGACGCTAATGCACCTTGACCAGCTTCTCCTTTGACAATTGTTCCTGGCTCGATGGTCAAAGTAACGCCTTCGGTTACAACAACTCTACCGTCTAATAGCCATGCTACGTCATTCGTTAATGTGTAGTCTCTGTTGAAGACTCCTGAAATTCTGTTTTGCTTGAATTCTACGCCTGAACGCGTTTCGTCAAAAGAAGTGATGGTAAAAGTGTCAACTGGATCTGGATCCGGAGCTGGAGTTGCGTCATCGTCTCCACAAGCCGATGCTATGAACAACAAAGCTGCCGCTAGAAACAGGCTAAGTAGTTGCTTTTCAAATTTTTTCATGTTTTTGATTAGGGTTTAAATTATGACCCAAAGCAACATGATTTGATCTAGAAAGCGTTTACGCCTTTGTTAAGAATAGTTGTCATTCTGTTTAACAATGTGTTAGCAAGGTTAACCCAATGTTATGTAGAGATCTAATGGTTGATCGGAATCTTCTTTAGGAGCTTCTCAACGATCTGTTCGGTGGTAACACCGTCTGCTTCTGCTTCATAGTTGAGGATGATCCTGTGGTTCAATACATCCGAAGCAATTTCCTTAATATCCTCAGGTAACACATAATCTCGCTGATTAAAGAAAGCTATTGCTTTGGCAGCAAGGTTGAGGTTAATCGATGCTCTTGGAGAAGCACCGAACTGCATATAATATGCTTCTTCCTCTAAACCGTAATCTTTTGGGTTACGTGTGGCGAAAACTAATTCAATGATATACCGCTCTAGTGATTCTGAAATGGTCACAGCATTCACCTCATCGCGAATCGCGAAAATATCTTCTTTAGTTAGTAAGGTTTCTATTTCTGGATGGAACTTCATGTTCGCCATCCTGCGCATCACTTCTAATTCATCCTCTTTAGTCGGGTAATCGACTTTAACCTTCAACATGAAACGGTCAATTTGCGCTTCTGGCAAGCTGTATGTTCCTTCTTGGTCGATAGGGTTTTGTGTAGCAAGGACAATAAACGGTCTATCAAGTTTGTAACTCGTCTCACCGATCGTAACTGTTTTTTCCTGCATGGCTTCGAGCAAAGCAGATTGCACCTTGGCTGGGGCGCGGTTTACCTCATCGGCAAGAATTACATTACCGAAGATTGGGCCTTTCTTCACTTCGAATTCGGCTTTCTTTTGGTTGTAAATCATGGTACCTACTAAATCGGCAGGCAAAAGGTCTGGTGTAAACTGGATCCTTTGAAAGTCTAAGTGCAGTACTTGAGCGAGTGTATTTACGGTCAAAGTCTTTGCAATACCTGGGACACCTTCTAAGAGGATATGTCCATTAGTGAATAGACCAATCAATAATCGGTTAACCATATATTCTTGGCCAACAACGATTTTGCTGACTTCAGCAGCAACGCGATTGATTTTTTCCTGATGTTCTTTTTTTAAGTCGTTTGATACAGCCTCTTCCATGATTTTCGATTCTTAAATCGCGCTAAAATAATCAAATAGATATTATGCTGACCATAATACTTACACGAGCGCCATGGGTTTTATATGATCAGCGAATGGCAAAGATGACTGATATCGAAATGAAGTCACAATAAGTGCCAGCCATTTAACAAGAATTAACAGCAAAAATATTTTCAAAAAAGTTTTTTTAACAATGCCCAAAAGAATCTAAACCGCTCCTAGATTTCTTCTATTCCACTGAAATACACGTAACTGTTTTTTACGTTTTCATTTTTGAAGGCAAACGTCATATATTAGAAAAACACAATAAATGAAAACAATTAAAATTGCCGAATTTGTACAATTCTTAGAACCCCTCTTTTTGTCCAAGGTTTGATTATTCCCTTTTAAGGCCTCATATTCAATATGTGGCAATCAAATTATTCACCTAAGCTAAACAACCACAAAAATGTCAGTCACAACCAACAAAAGGTATTACCTTAGAATAATTTTATTGTTGATACTTTTTATATGTGCTGTTAAACAGGGCTTTTCTTCGGTTAGCGTTAACAGTTGCCTTGGAGCTATTACGATAAGTGTGACTTCAGGTGTGCTTCCCTATAGCTATGTGTGGAGAGATGATTTGGGTAATGTCCTTCCCTATACCTCTTTTGTTGCGAGCGGTTTGGCTGCTGGAGATTACTCCGTAGAAGTGACTGAGGGCAACGGTGATTCTACAGGTCCAGCTACATAAACGGTCATCAACCCACCAGATTTGGTAGGCACAGTAGTCGTTAATGACGTGACCTGCAGAGGAGATTCTGATGCGCAAATAGTGGTTACTATGGGTAATGGAAACCCTGGTTATGATTGGGAGTTATTTGATGGAGGAGGAGCTTCAATTGGTACGGGTTCAATCGCCTTTCCTAATAATGTAATCACGATTACGGGTTTGGTGCGCAACTCTATTTCCAACCCCTATTGCTTGGTGTTTGGTACCGCGGGATCCCTATTGAAAGTGTAAATAAAGTGGCTAAGAATGAGTCCGTTATTGGCCTCTTTGGCCTAGAATTAAATAAAGACCTGTCCTTCGGGTATAGCTATGATTTTACGGTATCTCAGCTGGCAAGTGTAACGGGTGGAGCACATGAATTCTCATTGACCTTAGCTTTTGGGAAAATTGTAAAACGTACGAAACGTGATACAATACTACCATGCTTTAAATATTAGCTTTTCATATATTTCCTGAATGAAAATCCTCTTCATTCAAACGGGTGGCACCATAGACAAAGATTATCCTAAAATCAATGCGGGCTATGCCTTCGAGATTGATGAGCCAGCCGTTTCAAGAGTCCTTGAAAAGAGCTTTTCAGGTTTCGAGTTTAATGTGGTGAGCCTTTTTAAAAAGGACAGTATGGATATTTTGGAAGAGGATAGGCTAGCGCTGAAGGCAATGCTCTTATCGACAGACTATTCTAAAATTATTGTCACCCACGGGTCTGATACTATGGTGGAAACAGCTCAGTTTGTTGGAAATGTAAAAAACAAAACCATCCTGTTCACAGGCTCGTATAGACCTCAACGCTTTGCTGAATCCGATGCCGATTTTAACATCGGTGTGGCTGTTGGAGCAATAAATGTTTTAAGTGAAGGCACGTTTATTGCCATGAATGGTAAAATAATGCAACCTGAAACGTGTTATAAACACCCAGGAACAGGCTTGTTTGAAATTAGATAATATGATGTTAAGAAATATGAAAAAGATACTTTCCCTAATGCTACTAGGCCTATCGTTAAACGTGATAGCACAAAATCAGGCACCACCTAAGAACTGGTTTAACCTTGACCCTGTCGATAATAAAGTCAATGGGGTAAGTACAGAAAAGGCCTATGAATATCTAAAAGGAAAGGAGTCAAAAACCGTTATTGTTGCTGTTATCGATTCGGGTATCGACATTCTGCATGAAGATCTTAAAGACGTGATGTGGGTGAATGAAGATGAAATTCCTGATAACGGTATTGATGATGACAGCAATGGATATATAGATGATGTCTACGGATGGAATTTCATCGGTGGTAAGGATGGTCAAAATGTGGACAAAGATTCCTATGCATTAGCGCGAGAGTACAAGCGTCTGATGCCTGTCTATGAAGGAAAAACGAAGAGTGACTTTAAGAAAAAAGAACTAGCAAGTTTTGAATACTGGGAAGGGGTTAAAGCTGAATTCGAAAAAGGAGCCAACGAGTCTGCGGGCCAAATGCAATTGTTACAGAATGTTGACACGCAACTTAGAAGGTTCAACAAGCTTTTTCAAGCATATTATATGTTGGATACCATCACTTATGATGTGGTGCAAAAGATAAACTCTACTGATCAAACGATACTTCAAGGGAAAGCGATATTGAGTAGTATCTATGAGGCAACCGACAAAGGATTGCTTCTAGATAGCCTGATCTACCTATTAGGAAAAGACTTAGAGCAAATTACCTCACAAGCGGTGGCCTATGACTTAGATTTTGACCCCCGTTACATAGTTGGAGACGATCCGAATAAACTCGATGAGGTGGGTTATGGTAACAATGATGTTATGGGCAAAGGCACTGACAACTTTCACGGGACACATGTTTCAGGAATCATTGCCGCAAAAAGGGGAAATAGCATTGGTATTGACGGTATCGCCAGTAATGTTAGGATTATGGCCCTACGTGCTGTCCCAGATGGTGACGAGAGAGACAAAGATGTGGCAAATGCCATTAGGTACGCTGTAGATAATGGTGCACAAGTCATAAACATGAGTTTTGGTAAAAGCTATTCTGCCCATCTTGAATACGTCTATGAAGCCATTGAATATGCTGCTTCTAAAGGAGTCCTATTAGTACATGCTGCTGGAAACAGCGCTGAGGATATTGACGAAGCAAATAACTTTCCTAACGACTATATCGGCAGGAAGAAGAACATGTCGAATTGGATCGAAGTAGGTGCTTCTGATTCTGGCTTAGATGAGAACTATGTCGGTGGGTTTTCTAACTATGGGAAAAGGAATGTAGACGTTTTTGCCCCTGGAGTCGCCATCTACTCTTTGGCCCCAGACAATAAGTATCAAGACGCCCAAGGAACGAGCATGGCTTCTCCCGTTACTGCTGGTGTGGCCGCCTTATTGCTATCCTATTTTCCTGACCTGAAAGCAGAGCAGGTAAAAGACATCCTCATGAAATCTTCAAGAAGCCTTGATGGCCTTAACGTTTCAAAGCCTGGAAGTGGAGAACAGGTAAGGTTCTCAGAACTTTCGGTTTCAGGTGGGATTGTCAATGCTGCGGAGGCCGTCAAACTCGCTGAATCAATGACATTGAAGAAAAAGAGATAGCCCTAGCTTTCTGAGAACAAAAACTAACGGCCCGATCGCTTTTGAGCGATCGGGCTTTTTTTTTCTTAGTACCAAGCAAAACTAATAACGAGAGGCTTACGCGAAACGAAGTGAATCCACATCACTCCAAAACTCATTGTTATTTTATTGTTAATTAACATCTAAGTTAATTAAGGTTAAAAAAAGGGCACTAATGAAACATTTAGGGCAAATTCGCATATACAAAGTAGGGTTTGTGACCGTTAAGTTGGTATGATTGTTGAAAGACACGAACCGCAATCGAATAATCAGAATTACAGACAGTAATTCTCTTCATATAGTTAGTAGTTTATTTGTTTAGTAACCCGAGGGAGTAGTTAACCTCGGGTTTTTTTATTTTAGAGCTACTCGGTGTTTGATCACTTGCTCATAGAAATGATGGATTCTAAACATCTGTTCAGCACCAACCTTCTGGCCTCCTTGAGCAATCAAGTATAATCCGAGCGCCACAGCAGCCATGATGGGCAATGCCCATAAGATAGGAGCTGGTTTTTCGAGCATGACCTGAGATAGCCCAAAGACCCCTGCAAACAAAGACAAAACGGCCAGCGCTGCGTATGACATAAAGAATAT
>DLQN01000074.1 GCA_002477595.1 Roseivirga sp. UBA7431 | reverse complement strand
CCATTGCGTGTCATTAAAAAACCGCTGGAAGGCCGAACGCATCTCATCGAAGATGGCTCTTTCTGTGGTCTGTACTACATCAGCATTAATACTTACCGTGAAGTCGAGTTCTTGAGCAACTGGCTTGACCTGCAAAGAAAGCAGTATAGCAATTAGGAGACTACTAAATCTTAGCGATAATGGCATCTACAATGTCTTTTGCAACTTCTGTCTTAGTCTTTAACTCAAAATTCTGAATATTATTGGCTTTATCAATAATGGAAATTTTGTTTGTGTCATGTCCAAAGCCGGCACCATTGTCTTGAAGTGTGTTCAAAACAATCATATCGAAGTTCTTTGCAATGAGTTTTTCCTTGGCATTTTCTAATTCATTATTCGTTTCCAAGGCAAAGCCGACATTAAGCTGAGTATTTTTCTTCTTTTGACCTAAGGTTTTGGCAATGTCTATCGTCTTGGATAGTTCAATCGACATCTTATCGCCTTTCTTTTTGATCTTTTGATCAGCTACCACATTTGGGGCATAATCTGCGACAGCTGCAGCGAATATGGTCACATCCATGTCAGCGAATACCTTTTGACAGGCTTCATACATCTCATTGCCTGAGCGTACGGATTGCCGTTGAATATTCGGGTGCTTTATCTCTAAATGTGTTGGGCCAGAGATGAGTGTAACCGCTGCACCAGCTTTTGCTGCTGCTTCAGCAAGAGCGTAGCCCATCTTTCCTGAGGAGTAGTTTCCTATGAATCTAACCGGGTCAATCGCCTCATAAGTTGGTCCCGCTGTGATCAGTACTTTTTTACCTGATAATGCGGATTCATAAGAGAAATGTGCGTTTAGAGCAGCTAACAAATCTTCTGGCTCAGCCATTCTACCAGTTCCGATCAGCCCGCTAGCGAGCTCACCAAACTGTGCTTCAATCATTCGATTTCCAAATGATTCTAGCTTTTTGATATTGTCTAGCACTGCTGGATGCTGATACATATCTAAATCCATTGCTGGAGCAAAGAAGACAGGGCATCTAGCGGATAAGTATGTGGCTAATAATAAATTATCACATAGTCCATTAGCCATTTTACCGATAGTATTGGCACTAGCAGGAGCAATCAGCATAAGGTCAGCCCAAAGGCCAAGGTCTACATGATTGTTCCATTCCCCTTGATCTCCATCAGTAAATTCAGAGAGCACGGGGTTCTTGGATAGGGTAGAAAGTGTTAGTGGCGTTATAAAATCTTTGGCAGCACCAGTCATAATGACTTTTACCTCGGCTTCTTCTTTCACAAGAAGTCGAACTAAAAAAGCAGCCTTGTAGGCTGCTATACTGCCGGTTACACCGACTAATATTTTCTTTCCATTCAACATGAAGGATTAGCTCTTGGCTTCACCTTCAGCTTCTTCTACTTCTTTGAATCTATGATAGATTTCACCATTCATGAATTCTTCAATAGCCATAGCTGTAGGCTTAGGCATTCTCTCGTAGAATTTAGAGATTTCAATTTGCTCCCTATTCTCGAAGATCTCTTCGAGGTTGTCTACTGTAGAAGCGAACTCAGCTAGTTTACCGTTTAGCTCTTCTTTCATAGTACCAGCAATTTGATTCGCTCTTTTTGAAATAATAGCTATAGACTGGTAAAGGTTACCGGTTGGTGCTGAGATTTTATCTGAATCTCTTGTTATAATTGATTGACTTGCTGCCATAATTAATTGGTTTTCAATTTATTTAGTTCGTTTGAAGATCTATCAAAATAATCCTTTGCCTGGTCAGTATATTCACTGATTGGAAACCTGTCCACAAAGTCTTTATATAAACCTAATGTCTTGTCGAATCGTTCCTTCCTAAGTTCATAAATACTGTTATTAGCCAGTTTAAAACTTGTTTCAACACTTAAGAACATTAGTTCTTCGTTGAATTTCGAATCAGGATAGTCTGATTTGAACGATTGGAATGTCGTTAATGCAGCCTCTAAATAGTTCCTAAAGGAAAGTCCCGTACTTAGTCTATAGTAGAGCTTGGCTGTTTGATATGCCTTAGTTTCGAATCTCACTTGGAGTTCGTCAATAATGTCGTTTGCTTCTTGGTAGTATTGTGAAGCTGGGTATCTGTTGAGGAAATCCTGCATAGCGATAACAGCTTCCTCTGAACTAGTTTGCTCTAAATCTGGGCCAGGCGAATCTTGATACAAAGAATAAGCCTCCATGTAACGAGTTTCTTCGGCAAGTGGGCTTCTGCCATAGGTTTTATAGAAAACGCCAAATTGATAAGCAGCTAGTTGATAAAGTCCACTATAGTATTCGCAATATGCCCAATAGTATCTAATTTTTTCTGAGTATTCAGACCCTCTATAGAAGGGTTGAATTCTTTCAAAAAGCACCTTTGCTTTGCCGTATTGTCCTTTTTCGTAAAAAGCAACAGCACCATTAAACAACTCGCCATAGTCGTTTGACCTCTCTAGTTTGGCTAACTGCGTAGTACAACTGGAGAGCACCAAAATCAATGAGCATAAAGTCAATAAAATGGGAGCGGTTTTCATAAGCGTGCAAAGTTACCAGTATATAGGCAGAATTCCAATCACTGGGGGTTGTCAATCAATGATCAAAGAAAATTAGTTTTTCGCTGAATAATAAGTGATTAACCCTTTTTAACGGTCATATCTAAGGTGTCTTGCAATCTCACGGAGCTTAGGTTTTTCAGATAAACGCCAATTGAAGCCCCTTAGTCTTTTGTCGGTGATTTTGATTTCAAAATTGGGGATCACTTGGGCATCTATTTCTTGATAGGTTCTGATCTCTGTTACGATATTACTTTCAAAGATCAAGCTCATGGAAGAACATTTTAGTTTGTTCATTGAAGTAGCACCAAC
>DLQN01000058.1 GCA_002477595.1 Roseivirga sp. UBA7431 | reverse complement strand
TAAACCAATTGACATCAATGCAGGAAGATTATCCGAGTAGAGAAGAGGAACGTGGGCTGGTCAATAGATTTGAGGAGCAACTCAAAAATCAATCATTCAACTTTTTTGACGTCACTGAATATGAAACCATTATTCAGTACTATTTAGACCGCCTGAAATACGGAAAAGGACTCAAAGCGTCAAATTTAGCCCTCGAGCAATACCCATTTAGCATGGAAGTTAGTATGCTGGCTGCACAATGTTACTTGGGTAAGGAGCAATTCGATGAAGCTTTAAAAGTTATCGAAAGCGCTGAAAACCTCCACCCAAATGATGCCGAGTTACTGACAGTCAAAGGCAACATATTGTCTATTATAGGTGAATTTGACAAAGCCATCGAAGTGCTACTCAGCACCCTTGATATTGCTGAAGACAAGTCCGAAGTCCTGTACAATATCGGCCTAACCTATCAGACCAATGGTAAATACACAGAGGCGATCGATTATTACAAGCAAGCAATAGAGACAAATCTTAATCATGAAAGTGCACTGTATGAGTTAGCATACTGCCTTGATGTGACTGGAAAGTTAGAAGATAGCGTCTCCTATTATCAAGCTTTTATAGACCGCGATCCATATTCTGCCTATGCATGGTATAACCTAGGAATAGTATTCAACAAGTTGCAGAGGTTTGAAGATGCGGTCAAAGCGTATGACTACGCTTTAGTGATTGATGATACTTTTGCGTCCGCATGGTTCAATCTAGGTAATTCTTATATGAACCTTGAGCAATATAAAGATGCGCTAGAAGCCTATAAGAACACCTTATCTAATGAAGGTCCCTCTTCCGAAGTCTATTGCTGCATTGGAGCAGCCTATGAAAAACAAGGGGCTCTTGAATATGGCATTAAATATTATCGCAAAGCATCGAAACTTGACCAGTTTTATGAAGACGCATGGTATGGCATCGGTTGTTGCTTAGCGGCACAAGACAAGTATTATGAAGCCATTCACTTCCTAAATAAAGCACTAAAGCTAGACCCAGAAAATGCGAACTATTGGATGGCTGTCGCAGATGCAGAGTTTCACATTGGAAATATTGTATCTGCTGCCGAAGCCTATCAAGAAGCTGCAATGCTAGAACCTAATAATTCAGACATCTGGCTCGACTGGTCATTTATATATCACGATCAAGGCGAACATGATAAATCTATTGAGCTGATGGAAAGGGCCTTAGAAGAAACTCCTGATGATTCTGACCTACTTTATCGCATGGTAGTTTACCAAATCAGCGCAGGTCTGTACAAGGAAGCATTTACTTATCTGGAAAATGCGTTAATTTTGAACTTCGAAAATCACCAGGTGCTCTTTGAGTTCTTTCCTAAACTGGAAACCCAAAAAGCACTTTATAAGATTATAGACCAGTACAGAGAAAAAAATTAGATGCACTACTTTTTGAAAGATGTGCCCGAAAGGACACAAAAGCCTAGAGAAAAAGGATTCACCATGGCCATGGATAAGGGCCTAAGCGTTAGAGAAGCAGAGGACTTCATGAGCGTTGCTAGTGAATACGTTGATATTGTAAAATTAGGATGGGCCACCTCGTACGTGACCCCAAATCTTGATGAAAAACTTGAAATTTATCGTCAGGCAGGTATCCCCTTCTATTTCGGAGGAACACTTTTTGAGGCNNTTTATCGCTAGAAATCAATTTGACGACTACCGAAAACTACTAGACAAGTATCAAGTACCATTTGCTGAAGTATCCGATGGCTCTTTAGAGATGGATCACGATGAAAAATGCGAGTACATTAAAGAATTGAAAGGACAGGTAACTGTTCTGTCAGAAGTTGGGTCAAAAGACGAGGAAAAGATTATCCCACCCTACAAATGGATCGAACTCATGCAAAAAGAGCTTGATGCCGGTGCATGGAAAGTTATTGGCGAAGCGAGAGAAAGTGGTAACGTTGGCCTTTTCCGGTCTTCCGGAGAAGTTCGTTCTGGTTTAGTGCAAGAAATATTGACTCAAATTCCATTTGAGAAGATCATTTGGGAAGCACCTCAGAAGTCTCAGCAAGTCTTTTTTATTAAGCTTATGGGTGCCAATGTGAACCTTGGAAATATTGCTCCTAACGATATGATCCCCTTAGAAACTATCCGTTTAGGACTAAGAGGTGATACATTCAGTCATTTCCTCGATCAGAAAGGATAATAATGAACCGTTTAGTCAACAACTTATTGCTATTCCTTAAAGGAGTAGCTATGGGCAGTGCAGACGTAGTACCTGGTGTATCTGGCGGGACCATCGCCTTCATTACTGGTATTTACGAAACACTGCTCAACTCAATCAAAAGCGTTGATTTAGAGGCACTCAACTATCTAAAGAAATTTCAGATTAAGGCCCTTTGGGAACATGTAAATGGCAACTTTCTAATTGTACTGGTTGCGGGAATTGCCACAAGCTTTCTTTCGCTCTCAAAGGTTATTACCTACTTACTAGAAACCCACCCCATTCAATTATGGTCCTTCTTTTTTGGGCTTATAGTCATTTCAGCATTAATGGTACTGAGAGAGATTAAGCAATGGAATGTGAGTGTTTTCATAGCCATCATAATAGGCGTGGCTGTTGCCTATTTTATCACAGCTGCTGTACCTGCCGAAACACCTGATGAGCCTTGGTTTCTTTTTATCGTAGGTGCCATTGCTATTTGTGCTATGATTCTACCTGGTATTTCAGGATCTTTTATTGTATTGCTTTTTGGCAAATACGAATACATGATGAATGCGCTTAATGAGCGAAGAATCGTTGACTTACTTATTTTCGCAGCAGGCTGTGCCGTAGGAATTTTAAGTTTCGCACGAGTGATCAGTTGGTTGTTTAAAAAGTACCATAACGTTACTGTTGGTGTTTTGAGTGGCTTTATGATCGGAGCGCTC
This sequence comes from Roseivirga sp. UBA7431, assembly GCA_002477595.1. GTDB lineage: Bacteria > Bacteroidota > Bacteroidia > Cytophagales > Cyclobacteriaceae > Roseivirga. The sequence goes on along the minus strand of DLQN01000058.1, from coordinate 7,298 downwards.
AACAAGGTTTGGCCGTGGAAGGAAACTATCGAGACTTACCTAGATCGCCATGGTGAAGCCAAACCACTTTACGAAGTAAACATCTTGCCGAATGAGTATTTAGCCAAGGCAGGTATAGAGCCTCACTTCCTTGAAGCAATCGGCTTTGCTGCTGGAGGTTTCTTAATCGTTTTGTTTATTGATCGCTTATCTGTTTGGTTAAAAAAGGACTAACATGAGAAAGTTCGGACTCATCGGATATCCCTTAAGTCACTCCTTATCAAAAAAGTACTTTACAAATAAATTTGAAAAGGAAGGCATCAAAGATGCTGAATACGAACTTTATCCACTTGAATCCATCAAAGATTTACCCAACCTGATCGCATCGAATCCCGATCTAGTAGGACTCAATGTGACCATCCCCTACAAAGAACAAGTCATATCGCTCTTAGATGCACTCGACCCAAAAGCTAAAGTCATTGGTGCCGTAAACACGATCAAAATCGAGGAGGGCAAACTGACGGGATACAACACTGACTATTACGGATTCAAAGATTCACTCGTCAAGTTTATTGGGGCTAAGCCTATGCCAAAAAATGCTTTAATCCTAGGTACAGGTGGGGCATCAAAAGCAGTAAAAGCAGTATTGGAGGACCTTGCGATTGAATACCGCTTCGTTTCCCGAAAGCCGAATAAAGGACAGCTTTCCTATGAAGAGGTAAATTCATCGCCAAACTATCTCTCAACTACATCCCTTATTATCAATACCACTCCACTAGGAATGAGCCCAAATGAGGATAGCCTTGCTGAACTTCCTTACGATCAACTGACCAAAGACCATTTCCTATACGACCTCGTTTACAAGCCGAGAAAAACCGCCTTTATGCAAAAAGGCATAGCCGCAAAATGCTGGATTAAAAATGGCTTAGAGATGCTTCATGGTCAGGCAGAGGCAGCTTGGGAAATTTGGGATAAATAAGTAGTTGAAACCAACCACTTATCTTTCCGTACTAACTTCTTCCTATTAGATTTAATGAATGGAATTCAAACTCACATCAGAATTTGAGCCTACGGGCGATCAACCCAAAGCAATTGCGGCACTAGTCAAAGGTGTCGAAGCTGGAGAGCCTGCTCAGGTACTGCTCGGAGCCACTGGTTCTGGTAAAACTTTCAGTATTGCGAATGTGATTCAGGAGACACAAAGACCAGCATTGGTGCTGTGCCATAATAAGACATTGGCCGCACAGCTTTATGGGGAATTCAAGCAATTCTTTCCTGAAAATGCGATCGAGTATTTCATCTCCTATTATGATTATTACCAGCCAGAAGCCTTTATTCCCAATAGCAACCTCTATATAGAAAAGGACTTATCCATCAACGAAGAAATCGAAAAGTTGAGGCTAAGTGCTACATCTGCGCTGCTTACAGGAAGGCGTGATGTCATTGTCATAGCCTCTGTTTCTTGTATTTATGGTATTGGAAACCCAGACGAATTTGGAAAAAATGTAGTAAGTCTTGAGGTGGGAGACACCGTCCCAAGAAACCAGTTGCTTTTCGCGTTAGTTGACATCCTGTATAGCAGGACTGAGGTTGAATTCAAAAGAGGAACATTCAGAGTAAAAGGCGACACAGTAGATATCTTTATCGCCTATGGTGATTTTGCCTATCGCATCTATTTCTGGGGAGAGGAAATTGAGTCGATCCAAATGATAGACCCCATTACAGGCAAGAAGATTTCAGAAGAAAAGATCATCACCATATTCCCTGCTAACCTATTCGTAACAGGAAAAGACGTGCTGCAACAAGCCATTACTGAGATTCAGGATGACTTAGTAGAACGAGTCGATCAGTTTGAAGAAGACCGTAGGTTTCTGGAGGCCAAGCGCCTAAAAGAACGTACAGAGTTTGATCTTGAAATGATGAGAGAACTCGGCTATTGCTCGGGTGTTGAGAACTACTCAAGATATTTCGATCGTAGAGAAAAAGGTCAGCGCCCCTTCTGCTTGCTTGATTATTTTCCAGAAGACTACTTACTCATCATTGATGAGAGCCATGTAACGCTACCACAAGTTCGTGCGATGTGGGGAGGTGACAGATCCAGAAAAGAAAACTTGGTAGAGTACGGTTTCAGACTACCCTCTGCATTAGACAACAGGCCCTTGAAATTTGATGAATTCGAGGCCATGACGAATCAAGTCATATATGTAAGCGCTACACCTGCTGACTATGAATTGACAAAAACTGACGGTGACGTGGTAGAGCAGGTTATCCGACCAACGGGTTTATTAGATCCGATCATCGAGGTAAGACCATCATTGAATCAAATTGATGACCTCTTGGAAGAAATTGATGTTCGCGTCAAGAAAGAGGAGCGCGTATTAATCACGACCCTGACAAAACGCATGGCAGAAGAACTGACAAAGTATCTCGAGCGTGCTGGGGTAAAAGTGAGATATATACACTCTGAGGTAACTACAGTGGATCGGGTTGAGATTCTTAGAGAGTTAAGGCTTGGCATCTTCGATGTACTGGTTGGAGTAAACCTATTAAGAGAAGGTCTTGATTTACCTGAAGTTTCATTAGTTGCTATTCTAGATGCTGATAAAGAAGGTTTCTTAAGAAATCAGCGCTCTTTAATTCAGACCATTGGTAGGGCTGCTAGAAATGAGAACGGCCGAGTGATCATGTACGCAGACGTAACGACAGATTCTATGACCCGCGCTATCGATGAAACGAGTAGGCGTAGAAGTATTCAAATTGCCTACAACGAAGCCCATGGTATCACGCCAACCACCATTAAGAAATCCAAAGAGGACATTATGGGGCAAACAGGTATCGCAGATTCTAAAAAGGGTCACAAGTCTTACTATGTTGAAAGTGAGGAGCACTCAATAGCTGCTGACCCAGTAGTCGCCTACATGGATAAAAAAGCATTGGGGAAAATGATCACGAAAACGCAAAAATCTATGGAGAAGGCAGCAAGAGAACTAGACTTTATGGAAGCTGCCAAAATGCGTGATGAGCTGAATGAATTAAAGGAGCTTTTAAAAACAAAATGAGAAACAAGCCAGCATTATCAAAAATAGAATCCAAAGGAATTTAGTTACCAAGAAGCTTGTGCCTTAGCCACATTTCAATCGATTTCATAGAATTAGATTTCACAAGAGTGATTTCTAATATGATAATTCTCTATTTTATGTAACCAATCAATTTTCAGGCTACTTTTTAACCTGATTTAAATAGAATTACATAAAATGAGAAAACAATGGATCCCAGGGTTTGCACTATTAATCATTGTAGCCCTACTCAGCCTCCTAGACATGCCTTCTGGCGAGGAGTTTTTAGCTGATCCCAATATTAGTGGTGCCGATACCGCTTGGATGTTGGCTGCAACAGCACTAGTGCTGCTTATGACCCCTGGCCTTTCATTCTTTTATGGTGGAATGGTCAGCCGTAAGAATGTCATTTCTACGATGCTTCAAAGTTTTATCTGCATGGGTGTAATCACACTCGTTTGGGTAGTTGGTGGATTTAGCCTAGCCTTTGGAGATTCTATTGGCGGTTTTATAGGCGACCCTAGAACTTTTGCCTTTTTCAAAGGAGTTGGTGGTGCCACACAAGCAGACCTAGCACCAACTATCCCGTTTGTGCTCTTCGCTTTATTTCAAATGAAGTTCGCGATTATCACTCCTGCTTTAATCACAGGTAGTTTCGCTGAACGTGTAAGGTTTTCAAGTTTCATTCTGTTCATTATCCTTTTCAGTATAGTCGTTTACAGCCCGCTGGCTCACATGACATGGCACCCTGATGGGTTTTTGAGAAAATGGGGTGTTTTAGACTTTGCTGGTGGTACTGTTGTTCACATGTCTGCAGGCTTTGCCGCGATAGCGGCAGCCATAATCCTAGGGAAAAGAAAAAACCATGGAGCAGCCCACAAACCTGCTAACGTACCTTTTGTTTTACTAGGTACTGGACTGCTGTGGTTCGGGTGGTTTGGCTTTAACGCTGGGTCTGCCTTAGGTGCTAACGGAGACGCGGCCATGGCTTTTGCTACTACTACTGTGGCTTCAGCAGCTGCAATGTTAGCTTGGGTATTCTATGATGCATTAATGGGTAGAAAAATTTCAGGACTAGGGGCATCGATTGGTGCAGTAGTCGGTTTGGTTGCCATTACTCCGGCTGCAGGTTTTGTAACAATCGGACAGAGTGTTTTCATTGGTGTAGCTGGCGCAATTGTCTCTAACATTGTAGTCTACTATAAAAACAAAACTGGAATTGATGATACATTAGACGTATTTCCGTGTCATGGTGTAGGAGGAATTACTGGGATGATTTTAACAGGTGTATTCGCCAAGGACGTTGGCCTGATCTACGGAGACCCAACCACATTCTTAAGGCATATGGCAGCGATTTTCTTAGTAGGTGGATTCACCTTCGGGGCATCATATCTTCTATTCAAAGTCACCAACTTTATCATTCCGATGAGAGTCAATGAAATTTCTGAAGAGGTTGGGCTTGATATTAGTCAGCATGGTGAGAGTCTTTCAAAAAGCAGAACACCTGAAGAGATTGCTGAAATGATGGAAAAAGCCTCTTAGTAGATACGCATTAAATGAAAAAGGCCACAACAATAATCGCTGTGGCCTTTTTTTATTGTCTTCAGGATTATTATTTACCGGCAGCGTATTTTCTGCTTACTTCATCCCAGTTAATCACGTTAAAGAACGCATTGATATAGTCAGGCCTTCTGTTCTGATAGTTTAAGTAGTAGGCATGTTCCCATACATCTAAACCTAAGATTGGAGTTCCACCACAGCCAATGTTTGGCATCAATGAATTGTCTTGGTTAGCAGTAGAACACACTTCTACTTTTCCTCCTGAATGAACACATAACCATGCCCATCCTGAACCAAAGCGAGTTGCCGCTGCTTTTGCAAAAGCGTCTTTAAAGGCTTCGAAAGAACCGAAAGCACTATTAATTGCATTTGCTAAATCACCTGTTGGCTCTCCACCACCGTTTGGTGACATGATCGACCAAAAAAGGCTGTGATTATAAAAACCACCACCGTTATTTCTAACAGCCGCATGGTCTGTATGATTTTCTAAAAGATCCTCGATGCTCTTGCCTTCCATTTCTGTTCCAGCAATAGCGTTATTTAAGTTATTCGTATAACCCGCATGGTGCTTACCATGATGGATTTCCATAGTTCTTGCGTCTATATGTGGTTCCAACGCATCGTGTGCGTAAGGAAGTTCCGGTAATTCGAATGCCATAATTGAATTGGTTTAATATTTATACAAAAATTGTAATTCTATCTAAGTTTAGCAAAAAACTCCTTCATCAGCTTTTCACTACTCTCCTGTAACAAACCTGAAGTCATTTCTGTTCTTGGATGCAAAAGATTTTTCTCGTTTAAGCTATAGCCTCGCTTCAGGTCACTCGCTCCATAGACCAACTTGCCCAGTTGCGCCCAATACAAAGCCCCAGCACACATTACGCATGGCTCTAATGTAACGTATAATGTGCACTCATTTAGATATTTGGATCCCAGAGCATTAAAAGCCGAAGTCATTGCTAACATTTCAGCATGCGCAGTAACGTCTGTCAATTGCTCCGTTTGATTGTGCGCCCTGGCAATGATCCGCTTTTCAGCCACCACAACAGCACCAACAGGAACTTCACCTGCTTCAAAAGCAAGTTCAGCCTGTTTTAAGGCTTGTTCCATAAAATATTCATCCTTGTGGATACTGAGCTCCATTTTCAAGCGGGTTTTCATTGTAATATTAAACCCAATTGCTAAAACAATTACTAAATTTGCCACTCATTTTTAAAAGGGGTTGAGATGTTGAGATCACATACTTGCGGAGAGCTTAGAATTGAACATGTAGGAAAAGAGGTAACCCTTTCTGGTTGGGTACAGCGCATTAGAGATAAAGGCGGCCTCATGTGGATTGATTTACGCGATCGCTACGGCATCACTCAACTCACCTTTGAGGAAGGAAAGACTAATCCTGAGGTAGTTGAGCAAGCAAGAAAACTCGGTCGAGAATTTGTCATTCAAATAAAGGGTACGGTAGTAAAACGTTACGCTAAGAATGATAAAATACCTACTGGTGAAATTGAATTAGAGATTACCGAACTCAACGTCCTTAATGCCTCAAAAACTCCTCCTTTCATTATAGAAGATGATACCGATGGAGGTGAAGACCTTAGATTGAAGTATCGTTATCTTGATTTAAGAAGAAACGAGGTTAGAGAAAAACTTGCCTTAAGAAGTAAGCTTGCAATAGCAGTAAGAAACTACTTAGCCGAACTTGATTTCCTAGAAGTAGAAACACCAGTTTTAATTAAATCTACTCCAGAAGGTGCAAGAGACTTTGTCGTTCCTTCTAGAATTAATCAGGGTGAATTTTATGCCTTACCACAATCCCCTCAAACCTTTAAGCAGTTATTGATGGTCTCTGGTTTTGACCGATACTTTCAAATCGTAAAATGCTTTAGAGATGAAGACCTCAGGGCAGACCGCCAGCCAGAGTTTACTCAAATAGACTGCGAAATGTCTTTCGTTACAAGAGACGATGTGCTCGGAGTATTCGAAGGGATGACACAGCACTTATTTAAGTCAATCAAAGGAGTTGAACTTGGTGAGTTCCCACATATGACTTATGCTGATGCCATGGAAAAATATGGCAGCGATAAACCAGACATTAGGTTTGGGATGGAGTTCATCAACTTGAACAGTGTTAGCCAAAACAAAGGTTTCAATGTGTTCGATCAAGCCGAACTTGTCGTAGGAATTTGTGCAAAAGATTGTGCCGAATACACTCGAAAACAATTAGACGCACTGACTGATTTTGTAAGAAGACCACAAATCGGTGCCAAAGGACTTGTTTACGTAAAATGTAATGCGGATGGTTCATTCAAATCTTCGGTAGACAAATTCTACAGCCAAGAAGATTTAAAAGCGTGGGCTGAAACTTCAAAAGCAGAAGCAGGAGATTTGATCCTTGTCTTATCAGGTGATACAAATAGTGTCAGAAAGCAAATGAACGAATTGCGTTTGCACCTTGGCAATGAGCTCGGCCTTAGAAAGAATAACGAGTACAAGCCACTATGGGTAGTAGATTTTCCGCTACTAGAATGGGATGAAGAAACTAAGCGCTTTCATGCTATGCACCATCCATTCACTTCTCCTCTTAAAGAAGATATAGCAAAGCTTGACACAGCCCCTGGTGAAGTTCGAGCAAATGCTTACGACTTAGTCATTAATGGTGTTGAGATTGGTGGTGGATCGATTAGAATTCATGATCGCAATATG
>DLQN01000099.1:1801-3956 GCA_002477595.1 Roseivirga sp. UBA7431 | reverse complement strand
TCATGAAATTCTTCTTGCTTTAGAAGCAGGGCTATGAAAGCTCTTCTATCTCTCCTGATTCTATAGAAAACATCTTCACTTCTTGATTGAGTTCTTCGAAAATCGACATGGTGCGTTCTGGCCGAGCGTCTGTCACAAAGATTTGACCAAAGGTTTCTGAGGCCACCATTTCGACCAGTTTCGTGATGCGGAAGTCATCAAGTTTATCGAAGATATCGTCTAGTAATAGCAAGGGTTTGATACCCTTTTCTTGGTAGAGATAATCAAAGTTAGCCAACTTTAAGGCGATCAAATATGATTTCTGTTGCCCTTGAGAACCGAATTTTCGAATGGGTTTATCGCTCATTAAAAAGGGGAAATCATCTTTATGAGTACCCACATTGGTTCTCTTTAGGATTAGATCCTTTTTTAGGTTTTGGGCAAACTTGGTTCTGATGTCTTCAAAGAAGTGAGATTCATATTGTAAGTCTATCGTTTCACTTTCTTCAGACAGGTTAGCATAGTGCGCATTGACTAAGGGTTGAAAGGTCTTTAAGAACTTCTGCCTTACACTAAAAATTTCTCCACCAAGTTCAATCAGCTTTTCTGTATAAGGCTGCAACTGGTCGGCATCGAAGAAATTTCTGTCTGCAAATTGCTTCAACAGGCTATTTCTTTGCTTTAGCGCATGATTGTATTGAATCAGATTCTGAAGATAATGTCCATCTACTTGTGAGATAATCGCATCGAAAAACTTGCGCCTGTCCTCACTTGTTCCTCGAATTACATCCGTATCGTTTGGAGCGATCAGGACAATAGGAAACTTGCCAACATGCTCACTTGCTCGTTTATAAGGTTTGTCATCCAGTTTTACGAACTTCTTTTTACCCACTTGAAGCCCACAGAGCACTACTCTCGTTTTCTCTTCAAGGTTGAAGCTCCCTTTAATAGAGAAAAAGGGCTCATCATGCAGAATACACTGCAGGTCTTGCGATTGAGCGGCACTTTTGGTGAAGGACAAATAAAAGATCGCGTCCAAGAGATTGGTTTTACCACTTCCATTCTTTCCCAAAATGCAATTGATTTCGCTAGAAAACTCAAGCTGAGCAGCTGGGTAGTTTTTGAAATTGGCGAGCCTTAAGGATTCGAGGTACATTAATTTCAAAGTTGAGGGTTTTTGTCTTATTTTCGCACTCCTGTTTTAATAAATGAAGATAAGAGGTTAATCCCTCCGAAAATATAAGGCCATGGCTGCAACAAAAGGAACAAGCAAAGCAAAAGCGACTAAGCAACCTAAGTTTTCTAAGGACCAATACATGTTCTGGTTTGAGAATATGTTGTTTCAAAGAAGGTTTGAGGAAAAAACTGGTCAGCTCTACGGACAACAAAAGATCAAAGGATTCTGTCACTTGTACATCGGACAAGAGGCATGTTCAAGTGGTTCTGTGAGTGCTTTGAAAGAAGGGGATAAGTGGATTACTGCTTATCGTGATCACGGCCAACCATTGGCCTTGGGCTCAGACCCAAAGAAAGTGATGGCAGAATTAATGGCCAAATCGACTGGTATCTCTAAAGGTAAAGGGGGCTCCATGCACATGTTTGATAAAGAAAAAGGATTTTTTGGAGGGCATGGTATCGTAGGGGCTCAAGTGCCATTGGGTGCTGGTATCGCTTTCGCAGAAAAATTTAATAAGACGGATAACCTCTGCATCTGTATGATGGGTGATGGTGCTGTAAGACAAGGTGCTTTTCACGAAGCATTGAATATGGCCATGACATGGAAGCTGCCAGTGATTTTTGTTATTGAGAACAACGGCTATGCCATGGGTACTTCAGTCGAGAGAACTTCTAACGTAAGAGAGCTTTACACTTTAGGAGAAGCATTTGACATGCCTTCTGCGCCAGTTGACGCGATGAATCCTGAAAATGTACATGTTGCGGTTGAAGAAGCTGCTGACCGTGCGAGAAGAGGTGATGGTCCAACGTTATTAGAATTCAGAACTTATCGATACAAAGGACATTCAATGTCTGATCCTGCAAAATATAGAAGCAAGGATGAAGTAGCGGATTATAAAGACAGAGATCCAATTGAGTTTGTGAGAGCAAAAATATTGGACAACAAATGGGCAACAGCGGACGATTTAAAGGCAATTGATACTAAAATCAAAGCTGAAGT
>DLQN01000099.1:0-1770 GCA_002477595.1 Roseivirga sp. UBA7431 | reverse complement strand
GCCTACAAGGATGTTTATGCACAGGAGGACTACCCTTATATAATGGAGTAGGTATTAAACCGTTGTTATTCAACATTTTCTTTATATTTGCGACCTAATTTTCAAGAGATGGCGAAGGATAATTCTTCAGAGGAGACTAAAACCACACATAAATCAACAAGTACCGTTGATCAATTCAAAAAAGAGGTGGGCCCAATTGGGTTTATCGGAGCAATAGCGGGCTTAATTGTTTTGGTTGGCGCAGCTGCGATTTTCTTTCTTGACTACAAGAAAGATTTAAAAAACGACACTGCACAGAACGAGATTTTCCAAGCACAGTATTACTACGAAAACGATAGTATCGAAGCTGGTTTACTTGGTGATGGTAGAAGCCTCGGCTTTTTAGACATCATTGATATTTATAGTGGTACTGAGGTAGCGAATCTTGCACATTTTTATGCAGGTGCTTCTTACCTTAAGCAGAGAAACTACGCTGAAGCAATCGAATATTTAGAGAAGTTCAGTTCTTCAGAAGAGATTGTTCAGGCTAGGGCGAATAAGCTATTAGGAGATGCCTACATGGAGCAAGGTAACTTTACTACTGCTGCAAATAACTATATGGAGGCCGCGGAAACTGTAGATGACAAGTTCTTTTCACCAAGTTATTTGATAAGCGCATCTTTAGCTTTTGAAAAATCTTCTGACCTTGCTTCTGCTGTGAAGGCTTTAGACAAAATCATTACCGACTATAAAGAAGCTCAAGAATATACTGAGGCTCGAAAACATAAGGCTAGACTAGAGGTCCTTGCCGGAAATTGATTTTAAAAAAAATTGAATTAGAAGGTAAGGCGTAATGTCTTACCTTTTTTTGTTTATAGAACTATGGCATCAAGCGTAAAAAACCTAAGCGATTACACCAGTAAGAATGTGAAGAACATTAGCGAAAGCAAATTTGCTATTGTGGTGTCTGAATGGAACGAAGAAGTGACCGAAGCCCTTTACCAAGGAGCTTATGAGACTTTGATCAGCCATGGCGCTAAAAAGGAGAATATCCTTCGGAAGAGTGTTCCTGGAAGTTTCGAGCTTTCACTAGCAGCGCAATGGATGGCCAAAGAAGAAATCATTGATGCTGTTATTTGCATCGGCTGTGTGGTTCAAGGAGAAACCAAACACTTCGATTTCATTTGTGATGCTGTGGCCCATGGCATTACCAATGTCTCATTGAAGTACGATAAACCAGTAATATTTGGTGTTTTGACCCCTAACACACAGAAGCAAGCCTTGGACAGGGCTGGCGGAAAGCATGGCAACAAAGGAGACGAAGCGGCTATTACAGCCATAAAAATGTTAGGTTTTTAATCTCAATAACATGCAGGTATTAAAGTTTGGCGGCACTTCTGTGGGAAAGCCAGAACGTATGAAGTCTATTGCGGAGATCATTACCCGCAATAATGAGCCTAAAATTGTGGTGTTATCTGCCCTATCGGGAACTACAAATGCTCTTGTGAGCATTGGAGAATCCCTTGCCGCAGACAATAAAGAAGCTGCTAAAGAGAAAATTGAGACCCTTAGGACGCACTACAATGGCTTCATTTCAGAGCTATTGTCCACCGAAGCAAAGCGAACGGAAGCCAATGCCGTGATCAATGAACACTTTGAATTCTTCAGCATAACCCTTAAGATTTCCTTTAACGAAGCCCTTAACAGAGACATTCTCGCTCAAGGAGAGTTGATGTCTACCAAACTTTTTACGCTTTACCTTCAGGAAATTGGAATCAGCGCTGCCCTTTT
>DLQN01000022.1 GCA_002477595.1 Roseivirga sp. UBA7431 | reverse complement strand
TCAGATTTTTGGTCTGATAGGAGTTGATCAAAATGGCTGCGGTTGTCATTATAGTCACGGCAGGCATCATCCAAACGAGAAGCGTCAGATAGGCTAATTTGGCCCCGCCAATCCTAAAACCAATTGCTGTAATGGTTTGTGTAGACGTGGGACCAGGAAGAATTTGGCATAGGGCGTTGAGTTCGATAAGGTCCACTTCAGTCAGATATCCTCTTTTTTCCACCATCACCTTGATGAACATAGCGATGTGCGCTTGTGGTCCACCAAAGGCGCTGACAGACAAGAGCATCACGTCTTTAAGGAAAATGAAATATCGAATTCTCTTAATCGCCATGATTAAGTTTTACTTCTTTTTGAGTCCAATTTCAGCGAGGCGTTCTTGTAAAAAATTACCAGCTGTAATGTTATCATATAATTTGGGGTTGTCATCATCTATACAATTTGGCAAAACCGTCAAGTCCATACCTGATCTTGGGTGCATAAAGAATGGAATAGAGAACCTTGAAGTCTTCATCAATGCCTTAGGAGGATTAACCACTCTATGTATTGTAGACTTTAGTTTGTTATTCGTGTGCCTTGACAACATGTCACCAACGTTGACAATAATTTGATCTGGGAGAGCGGTAATTGGTATCCATTTACCATCTCTTCTTAATACTTGTAGTCCATCGGCACTAGCACCCATTAATAAGGTGATAAGGTTGATATCACCATGCTCAGCAGCTCTCACAGCATCTGCAGGAACGTCTTCAGGGTTTTCAATTGGGAAATAGTGTATGGGCCTAAGAATACTGTTACCATTATGCACTTTGCTGTCAAAATAATGTTCATCCAAATCGAGGTAAAGAGCAATGGCTTGAAGCATTTTTACTCCAGTGTCTTCTAATGTTTTATAAACATGTAGACCAATTTCTTCCATTTGTGGAAGCTCACCCGGCCAAATGTTATCGGGATACTCAGATTTGATGGAATCTCCATCAGTTACGTCTTGTCCTATATGGTAGAATTCTTTCAAATCACCTGTAGTTCTACCTTTAGCATGTTCTTTCCCTTTGCCAATATATCCACGTTGGCCAGCTAATTCTGGCACCTCATATTGCTGCTTCACTTCATCTGAAAGACCAAAGAACGCTTGAATTGTGGCATAAAGCTTTGTTGTCATTTCATCTGTCAGGCCATGGTTTTTAATGGCTACGAACCCGATATTATGATAAGCTTCGCCAAGTGCTTGGATGAAAGCGGCTTTTTTCTCTGGGTTTCCACTTGTGAAATCTGCGAGGTCTAATGAAGGAACTTCATCGTACAGTTTACTGCTCATTTTCTATCGGTTTAGACCGAAATTAATAATTATAAAGGAGAATTAATCACTCAAAATGACTTTGAGTATGCTAAGTGACTTGATTTCTCGAAGGTTGCCAGAGTGTATCCGATAGAACTTGATGATGTGGTCAAGTACTTCTCTGCGAAAGTTATTGCTTATGCTTATCTCACCGCCATAGTTATCACTAATCAGCTGATTGATCAATTCTTTCTCGCCTGCTAGCGTAGTGAAATAGAATCCAGACTCGCTTAATTGATGAATGAAGTCTTCGGCATTGGCAGGTCCAAAACCTAGGTAGGGAGTTGCTTTTAAGAGTAGTTGCAAGTGAAAATTTGACACATTTTCTGTCAAATGATCAAATATTTCTAGTGAATGAAAGAGAAAATCAAATACATCAGAATTTTCTGATTCCTCCCTTAATATTTTGTTGAAGATTTCGGTAAGAAATATGCCAATCGTTCTTTTGAAAGGGTCAAAGGGTATTTGAGCGTATGTCTTCGCAAATTTTGCCTCAGAGATACGTTGAATGTCCTTTCCTGGTTTCTGATAGACAACCATGTCCAGAAGAGAAAGAGGCTGGTACATGGCAATTTTTCCTTTTGACCGTTGACTTCTAACACCATTGATGATGTAGGATTGCATGCCATAATCGCGCGTAAATATCTTTACGATAATCGAAGTTTCCTTGAATTTTATGGCACTGAATACGATTCCCTTGGTGTGGAAGAGCATTAGATCACTACGATTTTACCGACAAAAGTTTCTGTGCCATCTGAGTTGGAGCTGAAGACTAAATATACGCCTGACTTAACTCTAGTTCCGTTGATGTCTCGACTATTCCACAAGGAAGTGCTACCATTGGCTCGCACCTCTCTCACCAGCTTTCCAGATACATCTGTAATCTTTACCAATGCACTATTTGCAAGTCCGTTAATGACAATGTTTCCTTGAAAAGAAGGGTTGACGGGGTTAGGATAAATTTCAACATTGGTATGCTGGTTCGTTCCTTCTGTTGCATCACTTCTGAAAGAAACGGTCCCTTTATCCGTACCAATGAAAAGCTCTCCAGAAGGTGGGTCTAAGTACAATGATATGATTTGATTAGACGGAAGCGGGCTATTATCAATGGTGAAATGATAGACAAGTGCTTCACCTGTTTCGCTAAAAAGCCAAAGCCCGTTGTTTTTAGTCCCAAACCACTTTCGGTTCGCAGGATCGATGGCTATTTGAGTAATAAATTCGTCACGAAGTAACAGTCTATTCTCAAAAATGGGCACGTTGGCAGTAAGCGGACGATTATCTAAAACGGCTGATGGATTGGGGAAGAACGCAATTCCCTGATTGGTACCTACCCAAAGGAATAAATTCTGATCTAATGCCATGTCGGTTACTTCAGTACCCGGAAGGCCACCTTGCCCCCCATTGGTATTGAGGTTCCGCTGCGTACCTGTTGTTTCGTCAAAGACAACAATACCTCCGCCTCTTGAGGGATCGATACTCATCCACTTGCTCCCGTCAGGAGCTATAAACAAGTTAGTAGGAAAACGTGCCAATGATGAGGTAAGAGAAAAGCTTGTCCATTCATTGGAAGTAAGGTTCAATGAAAATAGCGTATTAGGGCTTTCAGTAGTGGCGACCCATAGCTTATTAATACCCTGAGAAGCTATAGATGACATATTGAAGGAGCCATTTGACAATTGTGGTGGTGTTCCATTCGGAAAGCCTTCGATTAGGTCAACTGAGTTAGTTGAAGTATTTCCGCCAGAGAATAGACCTTGATCGAAAGAAGAAAATATCGGTGCTGCAAGGCCATTTTCGCTAACGACCCCGAACTCCAAGTCTGTGAGGTTCGAAATAAGGTCACCATTCGAGTTCTTTGGTAGAAAACTTGTCCAAGTTTGATCCTCTAAGTTGAATTGAGAGATGCTTCCAGCCGCCTGCTCATTTATCCAATAAATACTCTTCTCAAATGCAGCGGGGCTTAAAAGCACATCGGCTGACGGTCCAGCAGGTTTCAGGCTATTAGGAGGAGCACTAAAAGCATTGAATTGAAGAAGACCCTGGTTGGAAGAACCTATCCAAACTTGACTATTGCTCTCAATAATGTCATGGAGCATTTGACCACTTGTAGCATCGTATAATTGAGATAGTCCGTTTTCATTATTTAGCCAAAGTTCACTTTCTGTGAGGACAAGTAGCCTGGTAGGACTTGATGGTTCTAATGAACTTATGGGGCTTGTGAAATTTTGACTGAAGGTCCACAGACCGGAATTATAGGTAAAGAGGTCGCTGTCTGCGCTAGCGAAAATTGTATTACCTGACTGGGCAATATGTTGAAAGCTAATACCTACTAGCGCCCTATTCCAGTTGTTGAAGTCTTGTCTATT
>DLQN01000009.1 GCA_002477595.1 Roseivirga sp. UBA7431 | reverse complement strand
AAAGCCATTCATCAAAAAAGTAATAAAACACGCTTTTCTGGCCTTTCTGAATTGAATTAGGATCAACAACACTACCTAACAAGTGTTAGGAAAACCATTCTTTTTGCCTAAATTTGCAGACCCTTTAGACCTAGGATAATTATGCAAGAAGTAGCTCCTTATAAGCCTAAGAACAAGATTAGAATTGTTACTGCAGCGTCCCTATTTGACGGGCACGATGCCGCCATCAATATCATGAGAAGAATTATTCAAGCCACTGGCTGCGAGGTAATTCATTTAGGTCATGATAGAAGTGTGGAAGAGGTAGTGAATACCGCCATTCAGGAAGACGCACAAGCTATTGCTATGACATCTTATCAAGGTGGGCATAACGAGTACTTCAAGTACATGTATGACTTGTTGAAAGAAAAGAATTCGGAGCATATCAAAATTTTTGGTGGAGGCGGAGGTGTAATTCTTCCCGAGGAAATTAAAGAACTGATGGACTATGGGGTTACCCGCATTTACGCTCCCGATGATGGACGTGCCATGGGATTGCAAGGCATGATCAATGATATGGTCGAGCAATGTGATTATCCAACGGGTGAAAACTTGAATGGTGAGATCAATGACCTAGTTGGCAAGAACACGAAGTCAATAGCAAGGGTCATTTCAGCAGCAGAAAACTTTCCAGAGGCGTCTAAAGGAGTTTTGGATAAGGTGCATGAAATGGCTAATGCTGTCGATACTCCTGTTTTAGGCATAACGGGTACAGGTGGTTCAGGTAAATCATCTTTAGTAGATGAATTGGTAAGAAGGTTCTTGATTGATTTTGAAGAGAAAACAATTGCGATTATCTCTGTCGATCCTTCGAAAAGGAAAACTGGCGGTGCATTATTAGGCGATAGAATTCGTATGAATTCGATCAATAATGACCGTGTGTATATGCGCTCATTGGCAACGCGTCAATCAAATCTTGCGCTTTCAAAACATGTAAGAGAAGCTGTTCAAGTACTAAAAGCAGCACAATATGATTTGATTATTCTTGAGACCTCAGGGATTGGCCAGTCAGATACAGAGATTTTAGACCACTCAGATGTTTCACTTTATGTGATGACGCCTGAATATGGTGCAGCTACGCAGCTAGAAAAAATCGATATGCTCGATTTTGCTGATGTAATTGCACTCAATAAATTCGATAAACGTGGAGCGCTAGATGCGCTTCGCGATGTCAAGAAACAGTTCCAGCGTAACCATGGGCTTTGGACAGCCAATGTTGATGAGATGCCAGTGTTTGGTACTATAGCGTCTCAGTTCAACGATCCCGGCATGAACTCACTTTACAAAGTGATCATGGACAAAGTGGTCGAGCGAACGGGAGCGGAATTGAAATCGACTTTTGAAATTACGAATGAGATGTCTGAAAAGATCTTCGTGATTCCACCTAAGAGAACAAGATACCTTTCTGAGATTTCTGAAAGTAACAGATCATATGATGTTCGTGCTTTGTCACAAGCCGAAATTGCCGATAAGCTATATGGCTTGCATAGGTCTATCGAAACGTTAGGAGATTCAGAAATTGATGACAAAGATCGTTTGATCAAAGGGCTTCAAGAGTCTTTCGAGCAAGTGAAATTAGATTTTGATCCCCATAACTGGCAGTTGATTGAAAACTGGGAAGACAAGAAAAAGAAATACACGGATCCTGTGTATAGCTTCAAGGTACGCGATAAAGAAATCAAAATCGAGACCCATTCTGAGTCGCTTTCGCATACGCCAATCCCGAAAGTTTCTTTACCAAAATTCAGAAGCTGGGGAGATATATTAAGATGGTCGCTTCAGGAGAATGTTCCTGGCGAATTCCCTTATACTGCGGGTATCTACCCTTTCAAAAGAGAAGGTGAAGATCCGACAAGGATGTTTGCTGGCGAAGGTGGACCTGAAAGAACAAACAGACGTTTCCACTATGTGAGTTTGGGAATGCCTGCGGCAAGACTTTCTACCGCATTTGACTCTGTAACGCTATACGGAAACGATCCAGATTACCGTCCTGATATATATGGAAAGATTGGTAATGCGGGAGTGAGCATTTGCTGCTTAGATGACGCTAAGAAGCTTTACTCTGGTTTTGACCTATCAAATCCAACGACTTCGGTTTCAATGACCATCAACGGGCCTGCACCGATGCTTCTAGGCTTTTTCATGAATGCTGCTATCGATCAGCAATGTGAAGTCTATATCAAAGAGAATGGCCTAGAGAAAGAAATCGAAGCTAAAATTGTAAAGATATACAAAGACAAAGGAGTTGCGAGACCTCTGTATCAAGGCGAATTACCAGAAGGAAATGATGGACTTGGCCTTATGCTTCTGGGGGTGACGGGCGATCAAGTACTTCCTGCCGAAGTGTATGAGCCAATTAAGGAAAAAACGCTTTCTAATGTTAGAGGAACGGTTCAGGCTGATATTTTAAAAGAAGATCAAGCACAAAATACTTGTATTTTCTCTACTGAATTTGCCCTTCGATTAATGGGAGATGTTCAGCAGTACTTTATTGACCAGGCCGTAAGAAACTTCTATTCAGTTTCTATTTCGGGTTACCATATTGCCGAGGCGGGTGCTAACCCAATTACACAGTTGGCTTTTACACTTTCCAATGGCTTTACTTACGTAGAATACTATTTGAGCAGAGGAATGGATATCAATGCCTTCGGACCGAACTTGTCGTTCTTCTTTTCTAATGGTATCGATCCTGAATATGCAGTCATTGGTCGTGTGGCGAGAAGAATTTGGGCGAAAGCTTTGAAGCATAAGTATGAGGCTAACCCAAGGGCACAAATGCTGAAGTATCACATTCAGACTTCAGGCCGATCGCTTCATGCACAGGAGATCGATTTTAACGATATCAGAACTACACTTCAAGCCTTGTATGCGATTTACGATAACTGTAACTCGCTTCACACCAATGCTTATGATGAAGCCATCACTACACCGACTGAAGAGTCAGTACGTAGGGCAATGGCCATTCAGTTGATCATCAACAAGGAACTTGGGCTCTCTAAAAATGAGAACCCGATGCAAGGCTCATTTATCACTGAGGAGTTAACCGACTTAGTTGAAGAAGCTGTGTTGCTTGAGTTTGACCGTATCACCGAAAGAGGGGGCGTATTAGGTGCAATGGAAACCATGTATCAACGTAGTAAGATTCAAGAAGAGTCATTGTACTACGAGACCTTAAAGCATACAGGTGAATTCCCAATCATTGGAGTGAATACTTTCTTAAGTTCTAAAGGTTCGCCAACGGTATTACCGAAAGAAGTAATCCGTGCGACTTCGGAAGAGAAGGAATATCAGATCACCATGTTGAAAGACCTACATGAAGGGAATGCTTCCAAGCAAGAGGATATTATCCGGAGACTACAAACTGCAGCCATCCAAAACGATAACCTGTTTGAAGAATTGATGGAAGCTTGTAAGTATTGCTCTCTTGGTCAGATCACCAATGCTCTTTTTGAGGTTGGTGGTCAGTACCGAAGAAACATGTAAGGTGCCTAGCGGCTGGTAATTGGGGATGGTTAATTAGTAATCAGTCAACGATACTGTCATTCTGAATGAAGCGCAGCGGAGTGAAAGAATCCGTCTGTTGATGGCACTAGCGCTATCAGCTGATAGATCTGCTTGGCTCAGGGGGATTGCCGCGTCAAAATCTCAGCTATCGCACGATTTTTTCCCCGCAATGACGGATATCACTTCCTAACAGACTCCAACATCGCCTTTAAGTCAGCAGAACTATAGGTTTTAGACTTCATCACAAGCGTATTGATCTTTTGTGTATTCGTAATGTCCTCCAATGGATTTGCATCAAGAACCAAGACGTCTCCGGATTTTCCGACAGCTAATGTGCCATAGAAGTCCTCTACTCTTAAGAACTTTGCACCATTGATGGTAGCTGCTTTTAGCGCTTCTATAGGGCTTAATCCTGCATCAACTAAAGCCGCCAATTCCTGATGTAACGAAATACCCTGATACGTATAAGAATTTGAGGCGCCTGAATCTGATCCTGCCAAAAGGGAAACACCTGCAGCACTCATTTTAGGGACTAAGTTTTTAAAGGCGGTATTCAAACGGTGTCGCATAGCGATAAATTCTTCTGAAGCCCGTGCCGCACTTCTGATTCGACCTTGATACGTTTCGATTATGCCTTCACCGATATAATTCAGGTATTCGTCATTACTATGGTCATCGCGATCAAGGTAAGAAAGTGTGTTTCCAATATGCATGGTTGGTGTCACATAGGTGTCATTGTCCACCAACATTTTGAAGGCTTTTTGAGCCTGTTCTTCAGAATAACTGTCCATTAGGGTGGTCATCGATCCCCAGAAACTAGCTTTTCGATTGATGTTGTCATCAGTTACCTGTTGTTCTTCTGTGGAAGAGCCTTTTAATATGTAGTAGAGGTGCTCAACTGAGCCTAGTCCTGCAGTTACTGCTTCTTCTAACATCACTGTGAAAGGCATGTGGCCAGATGTTCTAATGCCGCGTCTTTCGGCTTCTTCTAATATCCAGATATAAGCCTCTCTTGTCACTCGGCTATCATAGAGTTTGATGAAATCGACATTCATTTGTTCCAATGAATCAATCGCAATCACCGCATCTTCTTTCGTCACTACAGGGATTGAACCGGCCCAAGTGGCCCTCGGCCCATCCAGCTTTGGTCCTGAGGTATAAATCATTGGTCCGATTAACGATCCATTCTCCATTTCTGCCCGCCATTTGAAAATCTCAGTGGTCATATCACCACCTGCTTCGCGAACACCAGTAATCCCATTCGCAACAAAGAGGGGGAGAAGGTTTTTGTTCTCTCCAATCAATTCATCACCCCCACGAAAATGTACGTGCATATCCCAAAGACCAGGGATAACATATTTTCCGGTGGCATCAATAGTCTGGCTTGCTGAAAAGTTTGAGTTTCCGTTTCCGAGGTAGACAATTGAATCGTTTCTGATTCCAATGCTCATCTCTCCTGATACTTCTCCCGTATTTACGTCAATGACATTGGCATGTTGAATGAGAACATCTACTTGCTCTTCTGCTGTATTAGTGCAGTTAAGCAGGCATAGGAAAGGGATAGTGGCAAAAAGGAATCGCTTCATGGTCAGTTGTATTTATGGTACTGACTTAAAAGTATAGAATTGAAGTATAGAATCTAACCAGTATTTCTTTAGTGGTAGCAATTCGGAAAGCCTATACCAAACTCTCTAGATAATGTTGAGAAATACCGAACTGTTTTTTGAGCTTTTCGACTTCCTCGAGATATTTTGAAGGGTCCGTTTTTTGATTTTTCTTCTCACCAATAATCATCAAGTTTTTACCTGTGTGCTCTGTAGAAATGAATTCGAAGACCTTCGTTTTATAACCATTGGCTTCCATAATCAATGCTCTAATCGCATCGGTGACAATTTCTGCTTGGCGTTCTTTCAAGATGCCATGCTGTAAAAGACTGTCAAGTCCTTCACTCTCGGTCATAGACTTTCTAATCTGTTTGTGACAGCAAGGAGCACAGATGATTAGCTCAGCGTTAGCAGCCATTCCTTTAGCAATGGCGTCATCCGTAGCGGTATCACAAGCATGCAAGGCAATAAGTATGTCTGTTTTATCTAAACTATAATCACCAATATAGCCGAGCTCAAAGTTGAGCTTTTCGAAGCCAACCGACTTGGCTATGGTATTACATTTATCGATTAAATCTTGACGTACTTCAACCCCAGCCACTGAAGCATCTAGTTTCAATTGGGTGGTCAAGTAATCATATAGGGCAAAGGTGAGATAACCCTTTCCAGAACCCATGTCTACCACCTTAATGGGTTTTCCACTAGAAAGCATTTCATGGTTTTTCAAAAGCCCTTCAATGACTTCAACGAACTTGTTGATCTGCTTGAACTTATCTCCTTTGTCTTTTAAAACTCTTCCGTTTTGGTCCAATACACCTAATTGTTGGAGGTAATCAGCGCCTTGAATAAGATGTCTTTTTTCTTTGTCATGACCGCGGTTAGGGGCAGTCTTAAAAGTGGCCTTTGTCTGCTTTAATCTTGATTTCTCTTCGCTTCGCTCAAAAGCATAATCTGCCTTAGAAGTAAATAGATTGGCATTTTGAAATTCAGTCTTCAATAGATTTTCAATAGTAGCTATGCCTTCCTGAATTGGATGATTTTTAGTCATGTCATTCGTCTTGTGTCTGTAGACAAAAGAAAGTTGTGGCACTCTTTTTATGATAGCCAATGAGATGATCACTTTCTTCAGGGTCCCAGCACCATCAACAGGCTTGCTAAAGGTTAGCCGAACAAAGGAATCATTATCGATGCTTGACTGAATATGCTTAAGTATTTGAATCTCGTTTGACATGAATCTCTGTTATAAGCTGTAAAGATACAGTTATGCAGATCATGTATTTCATTACCTAGGATTATATAAATTGGGACTTCACGCTATGATTTGAAAAAGTGAAATTAATATCGGCATCAGGTGACTAGATGCCGGATTTGTAGCTTAAACGGAATTATGAGGAAGGAGAAAGTTTTATGCTTGTCATTTTTTGATAACCTATTTCTTAATTGGCTTGGTTTTTATTGCTATTAGCGGGTTAGTTTTACGTTCCAAACAAAGTCACTGCTACTGAAATGAAAATGATCATGAAACTCCTTCTAGGGCTATCTCTTATCTTTTGTGTGAATGATTTGCTATCACAGCAAAGTACATTTATTCAAGAAATCAAAAAGTACAGAGCACAGCAGAACGCTGAGTTTCTTAATCCTGATAAGTCACCCCTCACTCCAGAGGAACGATCCGCTTTTCAAGGCCATGAATTTTTCGAGGCAGATGAGGCTTATCGAGTAAAGGCAAGGTTTGAACCAACACCAAAAGACAAACCATTTCCATTAGGGACGAGCAAAGGAGGTACTCAATTGTACCAACGCATAGGAGTCCTACATTTTCAGTTAAAAGGAGAGCCATATACCCTTGAAGCTTATCTACAAGTGCAGCGCTTTAGGATTCCCGGTCAAAAGCCCATCGTTTTTCTGCCATTAGTAGACCAAACGACTGGTGATATTACGTACGGTGGAGGGCGATATTTGCATTACGAAGGAATTCCTGAGGGCACAGAATGGGTGATTGATTTCAATAAACTCTACAATCCTTATTGTGCTTATAGCGAAGAGTATGAGTGTCCTATGGTGCCTGAAGCCAATCACTTGCCGATAGCGATTGAAGCTGGGATTAAGGGTTCTTAAGTCTTTGCAATACCTTCGAGAATAGGAGCTATGCGGCTAACCTTTTTCCATTCGAATATTTTTACAAAAGCCGCAATGCCCGATAAGAGAAGTCCGGGTTGAGCAATGTCTTCTCCTAGCCAAGTAATAGAGGCATCTCGTTTTTCGAGTAAGATATTTTTTTGGTTTGTCTCTGCATGTGCATATTCGCAGGCAAAATCCCAAGCACCATCTCTTGCTAATTGTATGCTAAAATCTACTAAGCGCTCATCTAGTTTGCCAGCAAGCTTGTCCATAATGCCAATCACTGGCGAGACCTTATCAATATCTGCCTGTACACTATCTACCATAGATGAGAGAATATCGTTGATTTTATAGAAGTCAGTTTTAAGACCTTGAATATCACTTTCAGAAACCTCTGCTGCCGCAATGCCTAAATCTAGGTTTATGTGTGCATTGATACCTAGCAAGATGTGCTGTAGGACAAGGTACCAGAATTTGTCTCCTTCTTTAAAAGAGACTGCCCAGCAACTACTTGGTGCTTGATTGGCCTTGAATTCAGAGTAAGCTTTCAAGTAGCGATTCGCAAAGACAACATCAAGCCTCTCCATTCTTGTGTTGTCTTCAAACTCTTTATTTATGATAGCTGCCTTAATGGCAATAGTTACTTTCCTGTAAAGAATAGGAAAGTAGGCCAGTTTTGAACTATCCTTAACCTCGTCCTTAACAATCTGATCAAGAAATACGATTACTTCGTCTATAGTTTTTGCTTGCATATCATGAGTCTTCCCTGATGAAAATAGGGAATACTCATGATATGTTGACTACTCCAACGTACAACTTCCGTTAAAATCTGATGCATCAAAGAGTGTATTGGCGCGGCCAACTAACATGCCTTTAGTCACCTCAATAGTCAATTGATTACTACCTGATCTTTTTGGAGAGCAGTATTCCAATAGGTAATAACTATTTGCACGGCCGTTGACTAAGTCGCCAATTTCTCTGAAACTATCCAATAGTTCGCCAATGTTGGCCGCTGAGACAAAGCTAGTTTTTCCTACTTCTCTTAATACCCGTTCATCAATTTCTCCTCCTAATCCGATGGTGTAGATCGAGATGTCTCTGTCTGCATTGGCAACTGCACCTAGCGCTTGACCTTTTGTATTTCTATTGGCTTGATCTGTACCATCTGTGAAGATGATTAATGCACTAGAGGCTATTTCGTCCAAGTTTCTGGTTTGAGTGAGCTTTTGGCTGGCCACTTCAAGCCCTTGAATTACGGCCCCATACAAGTTGGTGGAATTGTCAGAACTCATTTGAGGTGAAATAATATCTATTGCTGCTTTCAACACTGTAGGACTTGACGATACACCTTGTAGTTGTTTGATGTTCTCGGCACCGTCAAACCACCAGATGTCCATTTTAATGGCTTGGGCCGATGGTTCTTCACTTGTTGGTAATACTTCATCAATAAAGCTTTTAGTGGCTTGTTTTAACCCGGCAAGATTCTCGCTGCCCAAAACACTGCCACTTAAATCGAGCATCAAGGTGATATGGTAGTCAAAAACTTGTTCGTTCGGTTGAATTTTACGCGTTGCTTCAAATTCGGAGATGACAGAGCCGTTTTCGTAGATGAGGAAATCATCTTCATTGAGCCCAGCTACACCATTTCCAGCACCATCTTCTACTCGGAAGAATACAGATACATTTGAAGGTAAGTTGATGAATTGATCTTCTATAGTGACATTTAAATTGATGCTCTCGGCATCATCGCTTCCACAGGATGTGATAAAGGTTAAAAGTATAAGCGAAAGGGGCAGTATGATTTTTGATTGTTGCATGTTGTTAGGTTAAGAGTTCACCGCTAAAACCATGAAACTTATTTTCATATTGTACAGTTAGCCATTTAATTCGAGTAATTTCGAATCCTGTTTATTTTATTGCAATATGAAGACAACGACCACGTTACTAGGAGATTATCAATTTGAAGCTGTTAATGAAAATGGCAATGTTGTACAGATTGATATGCGTCCTGCAGAAGAGAAGCAAGCACAGTCGCCAACCGAGTTATTATTATCAGCACTAGCTGGTTGTGCATCGGTCGATTTAGTTCAGATGTTGAAAAAAAGAAAGAGAACGGTTTCTAATTTGACAGTTGTGACTGAAGGAGTTAGAAGAGATGAGCACCCCAAAGGCTTTACCAATATCTCTCTTCATTTCATCTTAGATTCTCCAGATGTAACGCAGGAGGAGCTTGAAAAACTAGGTCATATGGCGGCTACAAAGTACTGCTCAGTTGCAGGATCTTTGAGCGCTGAAATGGATCACAAATTCACGATCAACCGTTAGAGGTTTAACCAATAAGTCATTTTGATTACCAAGGCTCTATTTTTATTGATAAAGTCGCCTGGGAAGTAATTGTCTGTGTAGGCAATAAAAATATCTGATACAGGCTTGAACCTCCATTGGAGCCTCGAGTTGATATTAAGGTTATCGATTTGGCTATTGTATTGAATGAAGGTGGTCCAGAAGAGTGATTTGTTGAAGGTAATGTCGAACCTTGGCCCTATTAAGAAGATGTCTGCATCGCCATAAGGGTCAGGGAGTCTGATATTATTATAATTAAAGTCAAGGCTCACTAAGCCATAGGGCTGAAATCGGTAGTTAATACTTCCACCAAGTCCATACCTATTTCCATTGAAATATTCACCAGAATTGGTTCTTAGCGTATAGAAAAAGAATTTACGCGTATCAGAATTATAGCTCGCTTCGAAATTGGTGAATGAATAATCAGTTCCCTCAGGCAAGGCCAAATTACCTTCACGGGTTGGGTCAAAATCTCCAAAGAGGTAGATGAAGTTGCGGTTAAAACTAGCTGTAAATCTCCCAGTGTTTTTCAACTGGGTATCGACTCCCAATTTAATTTCTGAATCTGTTGTGCCGTTTGCATCATTCTGAAAAACCTGAAATGATGCCAATGGATTAAACTGTTGGAAAGGGCCCTTTTCTGGGTAGAAGTTTTTTCTGACCTCTAAGCTGGCAAATTCGTACCCGTTTCGTCTGGCAAAACCAACTTCAGGGTTGTAATTGTCTCCAACTTTTTGAACTCTACTTTCCACTCTCCATTCTAAGGTAGAATAGGATAGGCTCGCAGCGGTGGCATAGCTATCATCTAGGTTGTCTTTATCAAAAGACTTATGATAAAAGAGTTTACCATTCCATACATTGTCTGCTGAAGCTAAATTATAATCGACTCCAAGAACTCTATTATACTGACTGAAGTTAGTGCCGCTTTCATTACGGAAATCCTGCTTATTGATCATGATCAATCCAATGTTTGATCGACTGAAGATTTTTCTTTGAAGTGCTGCAACCGTATAATTGATTTGAGGCAGATTTATATCTCGCTCTTCATCTGCTTGCATGCTCAGGACGCCAATTCGCCAATTGTTATTGAGTTTCCCACTCAGACGAGCTCCAGCATTGATCTTATTCTGAATGTTTTGACCAGTTGACTCATCTCTAGAAACACCAATTCGTCTAGAGAAAAATGGCCTTAACCCATCTTGACCAAATTGCCCAAAGAGGTCAGCATTTTCAAGGAAGAACTGTCTACGTTCAGGAAAGAATATTTCAAACCGGTCTAAGTTGGTTACTTGCCGATCTACTTCCACTTGAGAAAAGTCTGGGTTAACGGTGAGGTCAAGGTTCATAGCTGGGCCAAGGCCTATTTTAGCATCGAAACCAAAATTCCCTGAGGATTCTGAGGTTCTTGGCAGTTGATCTGTCTCTCCTGTATGTGTATATCCACCAGTACCAGCTGCATTACCCGAGATATAAGGAATGACTACAACATTGCCTCCTGGATTGTCAAGGGGTTCATCCCAAGACAATTGTCCTGTATGAGCCAAGGAGTATAGCGAAAAGTTTCTTGGTACAGGATTCCAAGTAGACCTTTCACCTGTGTTGCTATCAATTCGGTAGGCATTTACGTTCCAATTGCTACCACCTTCTTTAAATCGAATGCTCTTAAATGGAATAGCCATTTCAACCATCCAGTAGCCGTCATGCTGCGTTGCCTTACCGAACCATTTATTCTCCCAGTCTAGTGATAAGTCGCCACGGTTTCCCCCGCCATTAGAGATAAGTCCTTCTCGTCTTACACCGAAGGGGTTGATTCCAAATTGGAAGGCATTGGTTTTGTCATCGAAAGTATCGAAGTGTACAATGAACATGTCATTACCGCCACCTCTGAAATCTCTTCTAAGCGAAGGAGTCACGTATTTTGAAGGCCCCGTGTTGTAAAGTTTTGCACCGATGTAAATGAATTTATCATCATAGCTAAACTTCATTTCACTGATTGCATCTGACTGAATGCCATCAGCAGGGAAGTTTTGTTGAAAGTCATCAGCTATGTCAGCGTTTTGCCAAGTTGCTTCATCGAGCAGGCCATCGATCACAATTTGATCTACAACTCTATTAATATTGACTTGCTTTCTATCTTGAGCTTGCCCTAATAGACAAACAGTAGAAAAAATGATAATGAGTAGAGGTATGAGGCTTCGCATTCGTTACGCAACATTAATCGTAATTAAAGTTTCTTCAAAAAAGTGACTTGGCTTTGTGACGGGCGGTAGTTCTTAGAGAAGTACACTATATTTCGAAAAAATCAAATCACCATGCGCAT
This sequence comes from Roseivirga sp. UBA7431, assembly GCA_002477595.1. GTDB lineage: Bacteria > Bacteroidota > Bacteroidia > Cytophagales > Cyclobacteriaceae > Roseivirga. Next base: position 45,995 of record DLQN01000009.1, on the reverse strand, counting down.
TGTAAAGGAAATTACCGGTAGGCCATGCAAGATTACAGTGTTTTCTTGGAATGGGAAATACTTAATTAAACTAGAGAGCGGTCCATTTGAACAAACTTTCAAAGTCAGCGAGATGGATGTTATTGAAGAGGAATTGGATGATATTTTGAGCGATACTTTTTTGAATGAAGCCCTAAAACGCTTCGATGATATGGCGCAATCTCTCCGAAGTGCGATGAATTAAAAAATACTCGCTAAATTGATATCCTCAGTTGGTAATTTTATAGTCTCTTCTACTGGTTTTTTGAAACACACATGTCTTTTTTAGTTTATTTCTTGCTTGTTGGCTTATTGGTTGGTCTTGTCATCAACTCAATTTATCTATTTAGGTATAGAGCAAAATCACAGGAGCTTGAAAAAAAACTTATTGATGTAAGAAGTAGGAAGAAATCGATCAAAGATACATTTGAGCTTTTAATGGATCATTCCGCTGATTTCGTTTTTACGTATGATGTGAATGGCATGATTACTTACGTTTCGAGTAATGTGGAAAGAGTATTAGGCTTCGAAAAGGGGGATAATATCCATATCAGTGAAATCCTGACAGCTAACGTAATCAATGATAAAATAAGTAGTCTAATCTCCGATCGTTTCACGAATGATAAAAGCCTCAGGACTCCGGTTTTCATAGAGATTTTCGATGCTTCAAAAGAACCTCAAATGCTTGAGATATTTGAATTTCCATTTTCAAATAGTGATGCAAAGGTTGAGTACGTGACTTGTGTTGCAAAAAATGTGACTACCATGTATAAGGTTGAGTTAGAACTCAAAGAAAGTGAACGGCAGCAGGCTATGATTCTTGATGCTATTCCAGATGCAATGTTCACTTTAGACCGTAATTGCATATACATTGACTATCAAATTCACAATGAAGATAAACTGTGGTACCGACCTTCTGATTTTTTAGGTAAGAAAGTATCTGATATTATACCAGAACCTCTGGCTTCAACTATCAAAACTGCCATTTTAGACACGTTTGAGAGCGGTGAAGTACAGACATTAGAATATGAATTTGGCAAACCGGGGTCACAGGAAAACTTTGAAGGTCGAATTATCAAACTGGATGAACAAAGAGTGCTGATTATTTCTAGGGATATAACGGCTAAGACGAATTTAGAAATAGAGTTAAGAAAGGCAAAAGATGCTGCTGAATCAGCGGCTAAAACTAAGAGCGACTTCTTAGCGACTATGAGCCATGAGATTAGAACACCAATGAATGGTGTAATCGGAATGACGAGTCTACTTGCTGAAACAGCGCTTTCAAAAGATCAAAAGGACTATGTGGATACAATTCAGGCAAGTGGCGATACGCTCTTAAGAATCATAAATGATATTCTTGATTACTCTAAAATCGAGTCTGGGAAATTATCCTTTGAAGAGAATGTGTTCTCTTTAGAAAAAGTAATTCAGGACTCATTTGGCCTATTCAGTTTTGAAGCAAGTAAGAAGGACCTTTTCTTGAATACGGAGATAAATGACGATGTGCCGGCCTTTATCAAGACGGATAGAGGGCGTTTGCGTCAAATACTACTAAACCTGCTTTCGAATGCCGTGAAATTCACTGAGCGTGGCTCTGTTTCGCTAAAAGTTGAATTGGAAAGTCAAACTACAAAACGCGCGATCATCCGATTTATCATTAAAGACACAGGCATCGGGATTCCTCAGAACGAGCTTAAAGAATTGTTTCAAGAGTTCACTCAAGTAGATTCATCTCATTCAAGGAGGTTTGGAGGGACTGGCTTGGGTTTGGCGATTGTAAAGCGCCTAGTGGCGTTGTTGAAAGGTGAGGTTTTAGTAAAGAGTGAAGCAGGCATTGGCTCTGAATTTTCATTTACTATACGGGTTAAATTGGCTAGCCATAAGAACCTTGTCGGGGAGGGGTTAGCACAAGACGTACTACTAAATGACAAATCTGATCAACTGATCAGTAATGAATTTCCATTGAAGATCTTATTGGCCGAGGATAACGTTATCAATCGAAGACTGACAAAGATCTTTCTTGAACGTTTAGGCTTTTCTCCTGATGTCGCATTGGATGGTCTCGAGGTAATTGATCTGGTCAAAAAGAAAAACTACGACCTCATTTTGTTAGATATTTCTATGCCGAAAATGGACGGGTATCAAGCCGCTGATTTTATTCGAGAAATGGACTTAAAGCATGCGCCTTATATCATTGGATTTTCTGCAAACGCCTTCCAAGAAGATATTGATCGTGCCTTGTCTCATGGTATGGATGACTATTTAACCAAGCCGCTTAGATTTGAAGCGCTAAGAGATAAATTGATCACTGCTGGTCAGAGAAGGTTTCCATTTGTGTCTTAACTTGCTAACTCAATTTTAAGTATGAATTATTTTATAACTGCCATCGGAACCGATAGCGGAAAGACATTGATATCATCAATTTTGGTAGAAGCGTTGAAGGCGGACTATTGGAAACCCGTACAAGCGGGTATGCCGACTGATAGTGAAACTGTAAGGGCTTTAATCAGCAATAAATTAACCAAGATTCATCCTGAGACTCACCTGCTTAAAATTCCAGCTTCTCCGCATGCCGCAGCTAAATTTGAGCACTTATCCATTCAGTTAGATGACTTTGTATTGCCCGAAACAGCTGCTGATGTCATCATTGAAGGTGCGGGGGGGGTGTTAGTTCCTCTGAATGACCAGGACTTTGTGATCGACATTGCTGTCGCTTTAGAAACTCCGGTGATCCTTATCGCAAACCTGTATTTGGGTAGTATTAACCATACCCTGCTCACTGTTGACTACTTAAAACGAAATGATATAGCTGTAAAGGGGATAATATTTAATGGGGAGTCTAACCTTGAAAGTGAGCGGATCATTGAAAAGCATTCAGGGTATAAGGTGTTGTTGAGGTTGCCAAAATTGGGGTTAGTTAATAAAGAGGTGGTTGAATATTGGGCAGACGAGTTAATGTTGAATTGGTATGAGTGATTGGATAGGAAGGGACAAAGAATCAATTTGGCACCCATTTACCCCTTTAAAGGGTATGGAGAAGCCTTTGATGATTGAAAAAGCTGAAGGGGTAAATCTTTATACCGATTCTGGAAAGAAGATAATTGATGCCATATCCTCGTGGTGGGTGAATATTCATGGGCACAGTAATCCTCATTTGGCAAAGGCTATATCCGAGCAAGCGAATAAACTAGAACACGTAATATTTGCAGGGTTTACGCATCAACCAGCCATAGAATTAGCAGAAAGACTATTAAGTATCTTACCGAGTAATCAGTCCAAGATTTTTTATTCTGACAATGGGAGTACAGCAGTTGAAGTAGCCATAAAAATGGCTTTTCAATTTTTCTACAATCAAGGAATTGAGAAGAAAAAGATCATCGCCATTGATGGGGCTTATCATGGTGACACCTTCGGTGCAATGTCGGTTGGCGAACGTGGGCCATTCACAGATCCATTTGATCCCTATTTATTCGATGTTGAATTTCTCGATTTCCCCTCTAATGAAAAAGAGGGTGATGTTTGGAATCATTTTCAATCATTAGTCGCGACTGGAGAGATTGCAGCCTTTATCTTTGAACCAATCATTCAAGGGGCATCTGGGATGAGAGTCTATTCTCAGGAGCTCTTGGATAGGATGATCAAATTAGCCCAAGCGCATGACGTTATTTGTATCGCTGATGAAGTGATGACAGGTTTTGGTCGAACAGGAGGTCTTTTTGCCTCGGATTTAATGGAGTCCAATCCTGACATTATGTGCCTTTCGAAAGGCTTGACGGGCGGAGCACTCGCGATGGGTGTAACGAGTTGCACAGATAAAATACAAGAAGCTTATAGGAGTAATGACTTAATGAAAACCTTTTTTCATGGCCATTCCTTTACAGGAAATCCGATGACTTGCGCAGTGGCGAATGCTTCCTTAGATCTTCTCTTGACAGAAGAATGTGATTTAAATAGAAGTAGAATTAACGATCAGCATATAGGCTTTCAATCTGTACTTGTTCAACATGTTCTTGTCCGGAACGTAAGAGTCTTGGGTACGATTATCGCTTTTGAATTAAATACCGAGAGAGATACATCATACTTCAACGAAGCAAGGCATCATCTCTATCCATATTTCATTGATAAAGGCATTCTCATCAGGCCGCTTGGTAACGTGATTTACCTTATTCCTCCTTATATCATATCAAATGAAGACCTAGACTTCATTTATCAAACAATCCTTAACTTCCTGAACGAATACACCTCACTATTTGAAAACAGGAAATTATGAAAAGGTACTTTTTGGCAATATTGATTGTGTTTACATTTTCCAACTGTGAGGCACAACAATCAAATGACGTTTACTATAAGGTCATTACCATGCGAGCAACACCAGGGAAATTACTTGACCTGATAGATGTCATAAAAATTGATTTAAAGAACTTTGACCGAGCTGGAATTGAAAAACCTTTTTTAATGCGCCACTCACAAGGGGACCAATGGGATCTCTTACTGATTTATCCGATTAAGGACTTAGGCAAACACTTTTCCGAAGAAGAACTAACCAAAAGAAGGGAGAATTCAGCTACGCTGGATCAGGGATATGGAAGACCGTATTACAATTTAGTATCGTGGCAAGAAGAATCAATCGCGGAAGGACCATCACTGAAAGAATTCAATGAGCGGTTTACAAAATTTGATTATTACCATGTGGAAATGTTTCAAGCATTAGCTGGAAAGCAAGAAGAGCTTTTGAGTCAACGTGAAATGGAAAATGTCTATTTAACTGAAATAGGAAGGGATACTAACCTTGTTTTCACAAAGGTATTTGGCGGTGAAGTAGATATCTTTACCCTTGGTTTTTATAGAGACATCAAACACTTTGCGGAAAGCGCAGATATTGCAATTGAGAAGGAAAATGCTGCGGCCAAAAAAGCTGGATTCGAGAGCGTTTATACAATAGGCAGCTACCTGAGGTCATTATTACTTGAGCATCACGATACACTGGCTGGTGCCGTTAGAAATAATTAATCGCTAATCTTGGCTAGCCGTTAATTCGAAGTAGCGTTCATTCTTCATTTCTATACTGACCAAAAATAATTTCATGACCTGTCGTTCACATATAGTTTATTGTTGTTCTAATTAGGGTATTCATTTCTTTAGGGTTATCATTATTACTTGGAATGACCTAGATCGTTTCAAAACAACCAAAACGACATAGAAATGAAAAAGTCTGCTAACACGATTTTTCTTTTCACCTTTTTATTTTTTTTTGGGCCTACCACTACTCACCTCGGCTCAAGTTCAAAAACCAATTAAAGTCTGGGATGCCCGATATGGCGGTACTTCTCGCGATACTGATGTTAGTTCTGTTAGGACTAGTGATGGAGGCTTTTTATTGACAGCAAGTTCACTTTCTGGTATCAGTGGCAACAAATCAACACCCAATCAGGGTGATGACGACTGGTGGGTAGTTAAAACAGATCAGGCGGGTAACCTTCAATGGGATTATAATTTTGGAGGAACTTCCGAAGAAGGCTTTGAGGCCGGTGCTGTGCAAACAGCAGATGGTAATTATGTCCTGGCTGGTAGGACGAGGTCGGGGATTTCTGGAGATATTTCTACATCATCTTTAGGAGGTGATGATATATTAATCGTAAAAATATCCGCTTCAGATCGAAGTATCATTTGGCAAACACGCGTTGGAGGCAATGGCGCTGATTGGGCTTTTGATATCAAAGAAACTTCAGATGGTCAAATTATAGTAGGAGGTTATACAACGTCCACTAATTTGGTTGGAATAACGCCAATGGGATCACTTGATCTTTATCTAGTCAAGATTAACTCAAATACGGGTGATAAACTTTGGGAGCGAACTTACGGTGGCGCTGGATTTGAATCTGCAGATGAATTGTTGGCCAATAGCTCAGGCGGTGTAGTTGTAGGGGCTTATTCTGCTTCAACAGATTTAACCTTACCGAACAATGGAAGCTTTGATTTTTGGAGTTTCTCAACTGATGGTAACGGTGATGTACTATGGGAAGGGCTTTATGGCGGAACAGGCTTAGATGCTATTCGTTCAATGACCCAAATGGCTGACGGTGGTTATGTATTTGCTGGGCAAAGTAATTCAAATGCAAGCGGTAATAAATCAGAGGATGGCAATGGGCTTGATGATATTTGGGTAGTGAGAACCAATAGTACCGGTGAACTCCTGTGGGAAAAGTCAATTGGTGGGGCTGGATATGACTGGGGGCAAGCAGCTTATGCTTTGCAAGATGGTTCCGTAGTAATTGGTGGTTTTTCTAATTCCCCAGCTGGAGGCGAAAAGATGAGCGATCCATTCAATGGATCCTTAGACATATGGTTCTTTAGTTTGGATGCTTCTGGAAACCTAACATGGCAAGCAGATTTTGGCGGTGACGGATCAGATGGAGAGCTTAATATTCCTTATTACGATGAGTTCAATAAAGAAATCTACTTAAGCGGTGGCACACAATCTGGACAGGGTTATTACTTAAGTACCCCTAATTTCGGTGGAGCCAATACAGACGCTTGGCTAACCAAGTATAGGATACACATACTCGGTACTGAATCTGCTAGTGCATGCATTGGTCAGTCTGCAAATATCTTAATCGAGAATACTATTCTGTCGGGAAGCAATAACAGAAGGTATGAGTTGCGTAACCCCGATGGCACATTAAACGGTACAACTGTAAGTGGCGAAATAGCCAACACCACTTTAGAAAGTGGCCCGATCGTTAGTGACACGACACTTGTAGTCTATGCCTTGAGTGATGTCGGTGACGGAAGTGTTTTAGAAGAATTTATTGGAGAAGTATCTATTACCGCTGGTGATGATCTTCTTAATCAAGCACAACAGAGTGAAATAAGCTTTGATGAACAACTGTGTTATAATGAAAGAGGGAAGATTGTTATCGTAAAATCAGAACTTGGAGTTAGTTATTCCTTGCTAGATATAGATAATAACGTTTTGATTTCGAAACCAGGTACAGGGAAAAGACTTGTGCTAAGAACTAATAAGCTGAAGGAGTCTATAACCTTGGGCTTAAGGATGGAAAATATTGAGACGGGCTGTTATATTTTATTCGGTACTCCAATCAGCATCGAAGTAGATGAAAAAATAATAGCAAAATTATCTTTTGACCGTAGAGGAGTGAAGCTAGATGAACCTACTTCTTTTTCTACACTCGATGATGACAGTATTGTCTCTTGGGAGTGGACTTTTGATAAGAAGACTGAGCTTTCGGGTTCAAATGTGAGTCACACTTTTAAAAGACCTGGTATCCATTGGATTAAACTAGTAGTAACAAATGAGAATGGTTGTTCAAAAGAAATACAGCGAAAGATTCTTATCAAAAGAAAGATCTTCTTCGGTGTTCCAGCGGTCTTTTGGCCATGTACGGCACAAGGTATTTTCAAAGCCAAGTTGAAGCATACAAAGAAAGAACAGCTCGTTATTGTCAATGGCCGTGGAAAAGTAATTCATGCGGGCATGAATGAGTGGCATGGAATTGACAAACGTGGAAGATTAGTCCCTGCTGGTCGGTATTACTATAGAATCAACGCCATGACGGTTGATGGTGAACCATTCCAGAAGAGAGGCTCTTTTTATGTCTCTTACTGATGGTTCTTATTTATCTAATGTTTCAAGGAAGTCTTCCGCATTCTGAAGGTGGTTTTGTTGCTTCTCATCAGACATTTTATCAAAGGTTCTGACTAGCATGCCTAGCCGAGGGTTCTTGAGAAAGAAGTCTCTGTTTACATGCATAAATCGCCAAAAGAGGCCATCCCAAGCGGGTTGCCAATCACCTTTTTTGTGGTCACTCATTTTCATAAGGTAATTCGAGCCACTGATATAGGGTTTTGTAGCAAACAATCCGCCATCGGCAAATTGGCTCATACCATAGACGTTAGGTACCATCACCCAATCGTAGGCATCAATAAAGAGCTCCATAAACCAGCGGTAGACTTCATCTGGATCGAATTCGCAAAGCAGCATAAAGTTGCCCAGCACCATTAACCGTTCGATGTGATGACAATAGCCCGTTTTCAAGACTTGCTTAATTGTCTCGTCAACCGGTACAATTCCCGTAGTGCCATCATAAAAAGAGGCAGGAATTTTACGTTCGAAGCCCCAGAAATTTTTGGTTCTTGAAAAACTACCTTTCGCTTCATACATACCTCTGATAAACTCTCGCCAGCCGATAATTTGTCTTACGAATCCTTCTAATCCATTAATAGGTACGTCATTTTCATTGGCATAACTAATAGCACTTTCAATAACTTCGAGTGGTCTGATCAGTCCTACATTCATCATTGGAGTTAGTACGCTATGGTGCAGGTAGGCCTCATCTTTTACAATGGCATCTTCAAAGTCTCCAAAGCCATGAAAACGATATTCAAGGAACTGATTCAGCCATTTGATAGCAGCTTCATTACTTGTAGGGTATAATGGATTTTTAGCCAACGTTCCCAAGTTGTTAGGGAAGTGTTGGTTAACGTATTTGACGGCTTCCTCCCAATTACTATCGTTATTGGGGAATTGGATTGAAGGTGGCGTTTTTCCTTTTGGATACTTTTTACGATTGTCGCCATCGAAACTCCATTTTCCACCGAGAGGTTGGTCTTCATCTTCAATCAGGATGTTTCGCTTGATACGTTGTTGTTTATAAAAGGTAGTCTGAAAGAACGATTTCTTTTCTGGTTTAAAGAAGCTGGCTAGTTCCTCCCGACTATTGATGAAAAGTGGGTTTTCGTATTCAATGAGTTCAATAGAATTGATTGTTGAAGTTTCCTTTAGGCGTTTCTCTAACCAATTATCCGTTGGGTTTATAAAATGTATCTGTTCAACGCCACTTTTGTGAAGATTATTGATCAGTTCACGTATGTCTGAAATCTGATGGTGAGTGTCAATATAGGTGACTTCAATGCCTTTTGACTTAAGGTATTGCTCATGTAGCTTCATTGATGCCCTATGAAAGGCAAGCTTGGTTTTATGGAAGTTGAACTCCCTGAAAAATAAGTGTTCTTCTATCAGGTAGATCGGTAAACCATTCTCATAGATTTTATGTGACTTAAAGAGCTGGTGTGGAAATAGAAGGTTTACTGACTTCATGCTTTTGGTTTGTTTCTGCGACATCTTTCGCTGCAATATTTTACGTCATCCCAATTCAATTCCCATTTCTTTCGCCAAGTGAAGGGTTTTTCACAAACTGGACAAATCTTAGTTGGAAGGTGCTCCTTTTTCATTGATCAAAGTCTGGCTTTTCACTCACTCGAGCATAAGGAAAGTCTGCAAGCTTTTCCAATTTGTAGTAAGAATTGAGGCCAGAGATACCAACACCATCTGCTAAGCCTAAATCGATATAGCCATCTTTATTCATCGCATGATCTGGCATGACCAAGTGTTCAATTTGACCAACTATCATGGTGGTGCCGCTTGACTTAATGGGCACACTTTCAACATGTCTTAATCCCATCTTCAATACGCTCTCTTTTACGAAAGGAGCGTGGAAGTCATTTATTGTTTCTTCAGTTAACCCACAACTATCAAATTCGGAAACGTTATGATCAAACTTGGCGGAGGTGTAATGCGCATTTTCAATGAATTCAGTTCTGATATGATTGATCGTGAACCAGCCATTTTCAGTAATATTTTCTTGCGTATGCCTTCTTACGTCTCCACTCGGGCGAACAATAAAACCTAAGTAAGCTGGGTTACTACCGAGGTGAATCACCGAGCTGATGATGGCTAGATTGGCTTGGCCTTCGTTGGATCGTGTACCAATTAGGTTGCCCGGTTTAATTCCAGAAATAGAATTGATGATATTCAGTCGTTGGATCCTTTCGGTATTCTCAATATCGGCTTTAGATAGATACATGTTTAGTTATTTCGGGTATGCGTTACTATGATTCGTTTCTTTTCGGCTTTAACGGCTTCGTGCTGTCGATGACCCCAAATTTTGGTTCTTGCTTTCTTACCACTCTCTTGCAAATCTACAAGCGGATTGGGATAGTCTAGCGTCTGGTTCAGGTTATTAAATACCCTATCCATTTGCGTCATTTTCCATGGTTCGTGAATAAATTCTTCTGGGACGTCCTTTAATTCTGGAACCCATTTTTTAATGAACTTCCCTTGCGGGTCGTGCTCCTGCGATTGCTTGACGGGATTATACATCCTAATGGTGTTTATCCCCGTGGTGCCAGCTTGCATTTGAAACTGGGGGTAATGTATACCAGGTTCATAGTCAAGGAATAGGTTCGCGAGGTGGTAGACACCCGTGCGCCAATCTTGATCTAAGTGATGGCAAAGGATTGATACTACCATCGCCCGCATCCTGAAGTTGATCCAGCCCGTTGCGGCTAGGCATCGCATACATGCATCTACCAATGGAAAGCCAGTCTTACCTTCTTTCCAAGCTTTCACAAAATTCTCATTCAAAGGACGATCCAAGAGCTCATAGCCCTGGTTAATGCAAAGGGTCTCGTAGCTGCATTCAACTTCAAACTTTTGGATGAAGTGGCAATGCCATTTTAATCGCATCAATATTCCATTGAAAGCCCTCTTATTTGAGGAGTAATTGGCATGTCGCCTGATGTGATGAGCTGCCTGCTTGATGCTTAGGTTTCCCCATGCGAGATAAGGAGATAGTCTGCCGCAAGAAGTTCTGCTCTCCGCAGGTTTAGAGATTAGCCTATGATAGTTCTTGCCTCGGTCTTCTGTGAATGATTTTAAGTATTTCCACGCATTACTTTCACCAGCTGGCTGATAAGCGGAAGGGTATTGGTTTATGATTCCGAATAGCTCGGCTTGTATGTTAAACGGATGGTAAAGTGAAATAAGTGAGCTTTGAGAGTATCGATTTTCCACTTGAGGTTGGCTTATGGTCACATGCCATTGTTGGTCCCATCCTTCTCGATTGATGATGCCTCTTTCAATTCCATCTCTTTTGAACTCGGTCCATTGAATGCCATGCTTTTCAAAGAAGCGTTTAACTGTTTTATCTCTCTGCCAAGTAATTTGAATACCACTTTCTCTATGCGAGAAAACTTGCTGTATGTCTTGGCTTTTCGTAAGGTATTCGAAAACGGCTGGAGCATTTCCATGGAAGACTTCCACTTGCCGGTTAAAGGAAGCTAGGTGCTTATTGAAGTCTAAAATAGAATGGTAGATAAACTGGAGGTGTCGATCTGAGGTGTCAGGGTGCTTGATTAAGTTAGGTTCAAAAAGATATATGATGCGATATGGAAGCCCTGCAGTTTCTGCAGCTTCTAATGCAGCGTGATCTTGCGTACGGATATCACGCTTTAACCAAACGATATTGATTTTGTCCCTTACCAACCCTTCATCTCCTTTTTACACTTCTTCCAAAAAGCGAAGAAAGAAGGGGAATATCCCTTAACTCCAAACATCCAATCTCTAGGATCTTCTTGACCTTTGTAGTGCTTATTCAGAGGGTGCTCTTTGTAGACCACTTCTTGAATGCCATTTTCTTGAATGAGCCTATCAAAAGAACCTTTGAAGTATTGAATGTTGGGGATGTTGTCTGAAAGAGACAAGGCAAATTCTATACAGTTTTCTGAAACAGGATATTGCGCAAATATTTTTGGTTCGAATAAGAGAATTCTGTTCGCTTGCTCCTCTTTCCGCCAGTTTGGATCGAGGTTATAGTAGTTATAGATGAGCGTTGGTAACTCGGGGTCAATATTGAGGCTTGTGCTGTCTGGCAGAGTGGTGGTCAACTCTGGTGTACTAGTTGCTTTCAGTGCCTCAGGAATAGGAAGTGTTTCGAAGGCTTCATATTCAACATCTAAAAAAGTGCTGGTTTGATTCGAATAGAAGAAGTTATTGATGTTCTCTTGATTTGCATAATACTTCTTGTTTGCATTCGCACCTGTCACCCATTGCCAGCTCAGGGCATTGCTCGCCCAGTCACCATCCAATAGGTGGTAGTACATCCACTGTGCAGGAACCTTCCAATGACTCTTACCAATATTACAGGCAATGGAGGCCAGGTACATGCGCATGTGGTTATGTATGTAGCCTGATTCGTACAGTAGCGCTATGTTTTCATCTATCACCTCGATGCCGGTGTTCTTACTTATGATTGATAAGGGCATCTGATGATTATTAAAATCAGGTTGTTCTCTTTTTAGGTCTTCGTTGATGAGGTCTTCTTTCGCAATCCATACTTGTTGCCAGTAGTCACGCCAAGCTAATTCTTGTGCGAACTTCCCCATCTCCATCATTTTAAAGCCCTTTGCTTGCAGGCGATCAAAGATAAACTTGGTGGAAATTACTCCTCTAGAAATGTATGGGGATAGATAGCTTACAGATCCATCTACATAATTCCGATTTTGGCTGTAAGCAATAGGGTCTAGTTGATCAATCTTCTCAAGAATCGATTCATAGGAAGTCTCAAAAGTCATCTTTTCGAGATTTTGTTCCCTGTAATCTGACGCTGCATCGTGCACTTAAATCGATCGATGTCTCCACTTCTTTTCTTCAAATGCTTTTGACTGACACCACTATTCACCCGTTTACGCCAAAGCTTGAAGCTTGAAGATTTTAAGGTCTTTCGCATATGCTGAATGACTTCCTTCTCTACAAGCCCAAATTGGTGCTCAATCGCTTCGAAAGGAGTGCGGTCTTCCCAAGCCATTTCTATTACTCTGTCTAGATCTCTTTCTGTCAATTGACTCATCATTTAGACTAACCTATTGTTGCCAAAACTGTTCGGGTTAAAGGATGAAATTGAAGCATTAAAATTTAACTGAGGGAACTAAAATAAAAAAAGCCTCACTCCGAAGGTTCGAAATGAGGCTTTAGTTGTTTTCTAAGCTTTATCAGATTGTCATGGTTGGATCGAATCGTTCTAGGTAGTCAGCTACCCTTCTTACGAACATTCCACCTAATGAACCATCTACCACTCTATGATCGTAAGAGTGAGATAAGAACATCTTGTGTCTAATTGCTATAGCATCACCAGTTGGTGTTTCTATAACTGCAGGTTTCTTGACCACCGCTCCTAATGCTAAAATACCTACTTGAGGCTGCATGATGATCGGAGTGCCCATTACATTGCCAAATGAACCAACGTTTGAGATTGTATAAGTACCACCTTGAAGATCGTCTGGTGTCAATTTATTCTCTCTAGCTCTTCTAGCAAGGTCATTTACCTTCTTCGTTAAGCCGACTAAGTTGTATTGGTCTGTGTTGTGTATTACGGGAACGATTAAGTTACCAGAAGGCAAGGCTACGGCCATACCTACGTTTATAGATTTCTTTTTTACAATGTTGTTACCATCCACTTGAATGTTCATCATTGGATAATCTTTTAAGGCATTCACAACAGCTTCCATGAAAATTGGAGTGAATGTGATCGGTTCGCCTTCTCTTTCTTTAAAAGTATGCTTGATTCGGTTTCTCCAGTGAACGATGTTGGTCACATCTGCTTCTACAAACGAAGTCACATGTGGAGAGATTCTTTTCGAATCTAACATGCGTTCAGCAATCATTTTACGCATGCGATCCATCTCAATGATCTCATCACCACCTGAGATGGATACTGGCATTGGTTTAGGTGCGCTAGCTGAAGGAGCCGGTGCAGAAACAGGCGCTGCGGGCGCTGCTTGAACACCGCCTGCTGGTCTATTTTTCAAATAGGCCAAAATGTCTTTTTTCGTTACACGACTTTCACGGCCTGTACCGGGAACGCGCTCTAGCTCAGTCATTGGAATACTCTCTTGACGCGCAATATTCATTACAAGGGGAGAGTAGAAGCGACCTGAAGAAGGGGCGTCTAAAACTGCTGTGGCAGTTTGCGGTACAGTTTCAGTGGCTTGACCATTGACTGCAGCAGGAGCTGCTTCGGCTTTTTCAGCCGGAGGTGTTGAAGCTGCTGGAGCGGATGTTTCAACGGTAGCATCAGTTTCAATTCTGGCAATTGGTGCACCAACAGGAACAACATCACCTTCTTGCACCAAAATCTCCTTTAAGATTCCGCCATGCGTTGCAGGCACCTCAGTATCTACCTTATCGGTAGCCACCTCAAGTACAGACTCATCTGCCTCAATAGTATCACCTTCTTGTTTAAGCCAAGTTAGAACAGTACCCTCCATGATACTTTCTCCCATCTTTGGCATTACCATTTCTACTATAGCCATAACTGAATACTAACGATTAAAACGATTGCATTGAACAACAAAAGTAAACCTTTTACCAAATATTATCAATGTTTTACTGCTTCAAACTTTTCCTAACCAAATTTAATACTGATATACCTGTTAAGTCAATATTTAATGCTCTATTTTGGGTCAATTGCAGCTTTTTTGCTACGGTTTGTTCACCATCTGCATAGGCAATCCAAACTGTTCCCACTGGTTTGTCTTCAGTACCTCCATCAGGTCCTGCAATGCCGCTGCTCGCAGCACCAATATCCGACTTAAATAGCTTACGAACACCTTCTGCCATTTCTTTTACACATTCCTCACTCACAGCACCAAATTGAACAAGCGTGTCTGGGTTTACGCCCAACACATTGATCTTGTGGTCATTGTGATAAGGCACCACGCCACCTTGAAAATAGGCGGATGATCCGGCAACAGAAGTAATCTTATGCTGAACATATCCGCCAGAACAGCTTTCGGCTAGGGCAATTGTCTTTCCTTTCGCAAGCAACATTTCACCAACGGCTTTTTCTAATGTCATACCATCATAGCCATAAATATATTTGGCTGCCATTGGCATGAGGTCATCAATGAGTGACTGAACTTCCTGCTTTAAGATTTCTTTGTCATCACCAACTGCGGTAAGTCTAAGTTTTACATGGCCTACACTAGGTAAGTAAGCCAAAGAGATATGCTTTGGTAAACTGTCTTCCCAAGGTTTGATTTTGTCGGCTAAGTAAGATTCACCTATGCCTACTGTTTTAATCAGTTTATGATAGATGACAGGCGTTTGGAAGAATGCGCTGAGCTTTGGTATGACCAAAGATTTCATGAGGTTTTTCATCTCATGTGGAACGCCTGGCATTGAAACGAATATTTTTCCGTTGCGCTCGTACCATGTTCCAGGTGCCGTGCCTAATTCATTATGCAACACTTCAGCTATTTCCGGAACAAGTGCTTGGTTGCGATTAAGTTCCGTGAATACCCGACCTCTGCGCTCAAAGAAATACTGTACGTGGTTGAGCACATCTTGATTCATCACAATCTTACTGTCGAAGTATTTCGCCAGCATCGGCATGGTTAAGTCATCATTTGTTGGGCCAAGACCACCTGTGATCAACACGATATCTGCTCTTTTTTCTGCTTCCGAAAAAGCCTCAAGAATGTCTTTTTCAGTATCACCGACAGTGGTCTTGCGAATTACTCGTATGCCAAGCTCATCGAGTTCTGCACTCATCCATTGTGAGTTGGTATCAGTAATCTGACCGTATAGAATCTCATCTCCAATGGTGAGAATTTCTGCTAGAACTGTCTTCATTTAATGATGGGTAAAACCTTAATTACTGTGATCAAGTGCTTGACTAACATCAGCAATGATGTCATCAATATGCTCTAAACCTACCGAGATACGAATAAGTTCTGGCGTTATGTCAACTTTTATTCTTTCGTCCTCGCTAAGCTTCGCATGAGTGGTAGAAGATGGGTGGGTAACAATAGTTCTGCTATCTCCAAGGTTAGCGGTTAGCGAACACATTTTAATTTCATTTAAGAAACGCTTGCCTCTTTCTAAGCCACCTTTTATACCGAAAGAGACTACTCCACCTCCGGCTGACATTTGTGCTTTGGCAATCTCATACTGTGGGTGTGAGGGCAAGAATGGATATTTAACCCAATCAATTTGATCGTTGGCTTCTAAAAATTGTGCGAGCTTCAAGGCATTCTCACAATGTCTGTCCATTCTCACTGCCAATGTCTCTAAGCTCTTTGAAAGTACCCATGCATTAAAGGGAGACATGGCAGGGCCAGTACTTCTGCTGAAAGCATAAATTTCGTCTACCAAGTCTTTTCTACCCACGGTCACACCACCAAGAACTCTGCCTTGTCCATCTATAAACTTTGTGGCAGAATGGATGACTAAGTCTGCTCCATATTTGATAGGTTGTTGTAGGTATGGTGTCGCAAAGCAATTATCTACGACTAAGATTAAGTTGTTCTTTTTCGCAAATGCACCTAGCCATTCTAGGTCGACCAAGTCAACACTAGGGTTGGTCGGTGTTTCGACATAAAGCATTTTTGATGAAGGCTTAACTGCGTTCTGCCATAAACCTGTGTCTTTTAGGTCCACATAGCTTGTAGAGATATTCCACTTGGGAAGGATCTTGTTAAAAACGGTATGAGTTGAACCGAAGATAGAACGACAAGAGATGATGTCATCTCCTGCGGAAAGTAGTGCTGCAAAGGTTGAAAATACGGCCGCCATGCCTGATGCAAAGGCATAACCAGCTTCAGCCTGTTCCATTGCACATATTTTATCGACAAACTCCTGAGTATTGGGGTTACTGAAACGGCTGTAGATGTTTTTATCTATTTCACCTGCAAAAGCGGCTCTCATCTCTTCGGCATTCTCGTAGGTAAAACTAGAGGTTAAGTAAAGAGGTGTTGAGTGCTCCTGCGCATGGGTTGTTCCGATTTGCTGTCGGATGGCCTGAGTTTCAAACTTTTGAGGTTTATCCATGGAAATCAATTATGTATCAAAGATAATTGCTCCTGTGGGTAGTAGATCATGACTGATAAAAAAGTTTACTCAATCAGTCCTGATGGAATTCTTTCAACGCCTCACTTTAGGCTTAGGATTGTATTAGGTTTGTCAATAAGTAATGTTCCTGACAAAAGATAAAACGACTCTTGTCAATCTTTGTACTTAAATTATGAATTATGAAGAAAATACTATTGCTCAGCCTTTCTATTCTTGTGATGGCTTGTGGAGGGACGAAAACAGAATCTACTTCAGAAGTACAAGAAACTCCTCAAACTAATACTTCTCACCATTCCGCCTCTATTGCCAAGGTTTTTGATGCGCATGGAGGTTTTGACAATTGGTCAAAATTGAAGATGCTGACGTATGAAAATGGTGGGAGTAAAACCACTGTTGAACTTCAAAACCGATACACGCGAATTGAATCAGAAACCCAAACGGTGGGTTTTGATGGAGATAATGTTTGGGTTTATCCTCCAAGCGAGAATGCCGATAGACAACGAATGCGATATAACCTTATGTTCTATTTCTATGCCTTTCCTTTTGTGGTTGGCGATCCAGGGGTGAATTATGGAGCAATGGATCCAATTGAGATTAAAGGAGAGACATATAATGCCGTTAAAGTCACTTATAATGCTGGAATAGGAGATGCCCCAAATGATAGTTATATCATACTTTCCAATCAGCAAACCGATCGAATGGAATGGTTGATGTACACCGCAACCTTCGGTGGTGCTGCTAAAGATAGTTATAGCCTTATCAAGTATGGAGGTTGGAAAGAAATTGGAGGTGTCATCTTGCCGTCTTCCTTACAATGGTACTCGTATACAGATGGTGAAGCTGGGAATCCTAGAGGAGGAGCAAATCTGTTTGAAAATATTGAGGTTTCTCAGGCGTATCCGTCAATGGATAAATTTATAATGCCTGAAGGTGCGCAAGATATTACCAATCCAGCATCCTAAGCGCGTTGATAAAGTATTGAACTCAAAGCCTAGATCAGTCAGGTTTAGGCTTTTTTGTTTGTAGCGTCTTCAGATTTAGTGTGCTTTCGACCAAATGTATAAAATATTGTGTTTTTAGGGTGCCATTCACACAAACCATACTAGCACTTTCAGATTTAAATCGTAGTTTTAAATGTTGGTGTAAAAGCTAACAAACCTATCTACTTCCTGTGTGGTATTTCCACATATCGGGATAAAATTCTACGGTCTCACGTGGAGTATTCTATGTATATCACATATTAATTAATTGGACCATAAGTTGCATAGCGTTACTTATTAAAAACTTATAAAAGATGAAAATTAAAGACACCTTTCTATTTAATTCCCTCAAAGGGCTGGCCTTTGTTGGAGGCATTATTCTGATGACAGCTTCTTGTAAAAGTCAAAAAGCAGTTGCAGATCTAACGCCTGAACCAGAGCCGGTAGTTGTTGTTGAACCAGAACCGGAGCCAGAACCAGCGCCAGTAGTTAAAACTAAAGAACCGAGTGCGGAAGAAAGGATTACTGGTAGTTTGAATTCTTATTTTTCAGGGATTGCGAATGCATCTTCTACAAGCGCGGCTAATCGTAGCATTCAAGAAGCGCTTCGCATGTTTGGAGGTTCGGATGCCCCCGTATTAATCATTTTCTATATGGCCAATGGCCAAGAGGATTTTGATGAGCCGACTACCATCGCTAAATACTTGAACTATTTGAAAGATCAAGGTAAAAATCCTCATAAGGTGAAGGAGCTGGTATTAGATGCTCAGGGAAAAGTGAAAGAACTCGTTCTCATTAAAAAGTAGTTACACGTTTATTGAAGACATCATGAAAAATTATATAACAAGACTATCAATTACACTTGGCATCATCTGCTTTTTGGGAATTAATCTATCGGCACAAACAGCTGTAGATCCTAATAGAGAAAAAGCAATTGACTCTCTTGCCTTAGAGAAGGTAAAAGATTTAGGTAAATACATCAGTATTATCGGTAACAAGGATACTCAGTTTTCTGAAGCCACCCGAGTTATGGGCCGTGCGGAAGAACTTTTTGCTGCAGGCAGTGAGATGGGCGTTTCGTCTTTAGCTTCAGAAGAGGTTGAGTATTACAAGGTGAGAGAGTACTTCAAGCGATTAATGGCACTTAATTATGATAAGGTGACCATTGAATGGTATGATGTGCAATACATTTCTGATTTAGAAAGACAGCCTGATGGAAAATATGTTGGTGTAGTGACCGTTTACCAAAAGTTCGAAGGTAAAAGTGGAGACTTATTGAAGTATAAGGACACTACCAAAAAGGACATTACCATCTATGTTGAAAAGAAGTCCACTCAAATTGCTGGTAGAACAGTAGAGTTTTGGGACGTGATTTTGGGAGACATTAGAGTGTCAGAAACCTCTACATGATAAAGAGATTTAGTTTACTATTATTAGTGCTTTCTAGCGTTGTCACTTTTGGCAACGCTCAAATTGTTGATGACAATTATGAAATTGAGCAACAACTCTTGGCAAGTACTAAACAACTGAATCAATTCTTTAAGCGCTTTAATGGCGAAGAGAATAACCGAGGGGATGAGCTTGAGCCTGGTGATAGGCAGTATAGAAACCCTCGATTGAGAAAGAGATATTTGAGCATGCTCTTCGATGAAGAGTATGCTCAAATTTCAAAAGACCTCAAGGATAAATTCATTGACTTTACTACTAATTCAGACGACCCTGAATACTTGGGTCTAAGATCAGACGAGTGGTTTGCTGTCGTAAATACCACTTTTGAATACGAAGGTAGAGAAGAGCCCATGGCATTATACATGCAAATGCAGCAAGAAGGGCTCGGTTACGAATGGGTTATTTCTGGTGTCTCTTTTGAAAAGTACAAGCAGATGTTTAATAAGCAAAGGGGAGAAACGAAAGAATTTTTACACCCAATGAGTCATGAATTGGATTTCATGAACTTACGGAAAGCCCTAGTTAAAGAGGGTAGCCCGGAATCTTACACACTTGCTGACTTTCAACCTGATTACTTGACCCTTTTTTTATATGAAGTGAAAAAGGGACTGTTAAAGTTTAAAAACGTAAACAGAATTAGCTTTCACTTCTTCTCATTAGAAGGCTGGTACTTCACTTTGAACAACTTCAACAGAACTGGCTACAATTCGGGTTGGTTAATCTCTGACTTGACAGAAATCAATAAGCCCCAAAAGGAACAGCTATTGAAACTTATCTATGATAAGAAATAAGGTACTTCTCGTTGCTTTCATGCTATGCTTTGTTATCAGTGCTTTCGGTCAGAATGAAAGTTCAACGGATACTTTGCCTGACCCTCAAAAGGAGCAGGCGAAGGCAATGGTGGAGGCAGTCGAGTACTATTTTAATTTACTTGGTTCCAAAAGAACAAAAACTCAAGAAAAGGAAACTATCATCAATGAGAGCTATAAAAAGCTCTTTTTGAACGATCGTGTACAGGTCGAGGATGATCTGCAAGAGAATCGATCAACACAAATATTCAAAGACATCCAAGCCTACTTAAAGGATATTGATTTCTTCTTTAAAGAAGTAGTTTTTGATTTTGAAATCAACGGAGTTGAGCGATTATTTACAAGGGATAGCATTCCTTATTTCAAAGCAGATATTACCCGAAACCTTAATGCCATAGGAATAGCAGGCGACACGCTAAAAATCTCAGGTCAACGGTTTATTGAATTGAACTTTGATGGCCCACAAAAGGAGATTAAGGTAGCTAGCATTTACACCAACAAGATCAACAGAGAAAGGCAGCTGAAAGCTTGGTGGCTTGACCTTTCAGTAGGTTGGAAACAAATTTTCAAGGAAGAGATTGGTATTTACGATGATAGTTTAACAGTTGATGAACTTACACGAATTGCCGGCATGGATTCTCTAGATTTGTCGGGTAATAGCCTGGTAGTAAACCTAGATCCAATCTATGTGCTTACAGACTTATCCTATCTCAAGCTTTCGAACTCCTTTATCACAGACCTCAGCCCTTTATTATCGATTAATCGCTTGAAAGTGCTTGACATCTCGCAAACTTCTGTTCATGAGTTGAGCGCGCTAAAGTATCATACAGACATTGAGACTATGATACTTTATGACAGCCATGTCACTGATTTTGGGGTGCTAGGCTTTTTTGATAAGCTTAAATCTTTGGACTTGAGAGGAGCTGTTTTCGATGATTTATCCTTTTTAAATCCATTGTCGTCTCTTTTAGAATTGAACCTTTCTAAAGTAAGGGGGGCTAATACCATAGACTTTTCTGGACTCAAGGAGTTACGCAAGTTAGTCTTAGATCAAAGTGATTTGAGCCAGCCAAAAGGATTTGAAGGACTTGTCCAGTTAGGCGTGTTAAATCTTGAAGGAACTAATGTGGTGAGCGTTGAAAACTTGTCACGGCTAACGCAATTGAGTGTGTTGAATATTGCCAATACAGGTGTTACCGATATCAACCCACTAGTAGGACTTCAGTCACTTAAGAAGGTTTATGCTGATGGTTTGACATTGGATGAGGCCCAAGTAGATGATTTCGTAAAGAACAATAGTGCCTTGTTGGTTCGAAATACAAAAGAGTTGGCGGCTTGGTGGGAAGTGCTCTCTACTGAATGGAAAACACTTTTGTCAAGAGAATTGAATATTCCTGACCCAAGTCCGGAGCAATTAGTGAGGTTGTTGAATATCGAATCTCTGAATGCCGATAATTCTGGTATTATAACACTAGAACCGGTAAGTCTACTCAAGAAGCTATCGGCACTAGATATGAGTAATAATAACATCAAGAGCCTATCTGGAATTGCCGAACTCACAGATTTGAAGAGGCTCAAGCTCAGCAATACTAATGTGACGGATTTCTCTCCCCTGAAGTCCTTAGTGAAATTGGAAACCGTTGAGGCAGAGAATACCAGAATTCGAGATATAGATGTTTTAGCAGGTTTAAAAGCACTAAGTTGTCTTAATGTAGATGGGGCTTCGGTAGAGCAAAAGGCTGTTAGTGCATTAATCTCATCTATCCCAACACTAAAGGTGAGGTTTCAGACAGGTGTCCTCAATCAATGGTGGTCAGGATTAAGCGAGGAGCTTACAAGAATCTTCCGTGAAAACATGACGCTTTCAGATGAGCCTACGTCAGATCAATTGCATGAGTTGGCAGGCATCAAGGAAATTGAAGTTAATGGACCTATGGCTGAAGGAGACCTTTCATCCTTTGATCAACTTTTTAGATTAGAATCGTTGATTTTGACGAGAACGGGTCTTAGTAATTTAGATCGACTTTTGAATGTAAGTACGCTGAAGTCTTTGACTATTACCGAAACTCCGATGGACGAACTTAACTCATTACTCAAGTTTAAAGGGCTTACTAAACTTGATGTAAGTAATACTGCCATTACAGACCTAAGCGATTTATCCTTGTTGATAAATCTCAAAGAATTAAATTTCTCTGGTACCACAGTCAAAAGGCTGAGAGGCTTAGATACACTTGTCAATCTTGAAATAGTCGATTGCTCAAACACACGAGTGTCTAGACTTGATGATCTATATCTATTGCCAGAATTGAAACAAGTCACGTGTTTTAATAGTAGGCTTAATAGTAAAGACATTGAGAATCTTAAAGAAGCACAGCCTAAGGTTAAGGTTGTCTATTACTAAGCTTTATACTTCTTAAAGATCGCGGTGGCAATATGTCCACCAAACCCAAAAGTATTACTCATCGCATAGTTCACTTCTCTTTCTTGCGACTTGCCAAGTGTTAAGTTGTATTTACCAGCCCAATCTGGGTCTACATCCTTCGTGTTTATAGTAGGAGGGATCACATTGTCAATTGTGGTCATAATACTTGCAATAGCTTCTATAGCACCTGCGGCACCTAGTAAATGACCTGTCATTGATTTAGTAGCACTGATGTTCAGATCAGGTTTTTCTCCAAATACTCTGGCTATTGCCTTCAGTTCGCTGGCGTCTCCCATAGGTGTGGACGTTGCATGCATGTTAATATAGTCTATGTCAGTAGCTTTAATTTCTGCTTCTCTTAGGGCTTCATTCATGCCTAAAAAGGCACCTTCTCCTTCAGGATGTGTTCCTGTCATGTGATACGCATCAGCAGCCATGCCGCCACCTACTACTTCTCCGTAGATATGAGCACCTCTAGCTTGTGCATGTTCCAGAGATTCAAGTATTAGGGCGCCAGCTCCTTCACCCATAACGAATCCATCACGGTTGACATCGAAAGGTTTGGAAGCACCCATTGGGTCATCATTGTTAGTAGAAAGGGCTCTAGAGGCATTGAATCCGCCAAGGCCGGCAATGGTAATTGGTGCTTCAGAACCACCAGTCACAATCATATCGGCTTTTCCCCAACGGATATGATTGAATGCTTCAATAATGGCTGTCGTAGAAGTGGCACAAGCAGAAATTGTTGTAAAGTTTGGTCCTCTCAATCCGTATTTAATGGAGATAATACCTGAAGCGATGTCAGCAATAATTTTGGGAATAAAGAATGGATTGAAGCGAGGTGTCTCACCGTTCTTTACAAATTCAATCATTTCTTCAGTGAAGGTTTCTATTCCGCCATTACCAGAACCCCAGATTACACCAACACGGTTTTTATCTAGGCTTTCAAAGTCAATTCCACCATTCTTGATCGCTTCTTCTACTGCGACAAGTGCATAAGAAGTAAAACGGTCGTAGCGCCTAGATTCACTTTTTGGGATAAATTCATTTAGGTCAAAGTCTTTCAGCTCGCAAGCAAAGTTCGTTTTGAATTTGGTCGTATCGAAGCGCGTGATCGGGCCAGCGCCACTTTTTCCTGCTTTGAGGTTTGTCCAAAAACTATCGAGGTTATTTCCGATAGGAGTTAAGGCTCCCATTCCTGTTACCACTACTCTACGCATGACGCTTAAGTTCTAGATTTGTTTGAATATATATGTGTATGCTATTTGCTACTTGATTAAAGTATTCGGGTTGGTTCATGGTTTTTGCAACCAGAATTCCTCCTTCAAGCATAGCGATAATGGTATTCGAAAAGCGTATGGGATCCACGACTGGGTTGACCTCCATTTTTCTTTGACTTTCTACTACTATTCCGACAAGCTCGTTATGCCAAAGAGTAAACGTGGTTTGAACCTTATCTTTCAATAATGGGTGTGCATCATCTGCTTCAATTGCACCATTCATTAATGGGCAGCCCCCATTTTCTGCTACTTCTTGATAATGCTGTTGATAAAAATCGATGAGAGCAGCAAGTCTGTCTACGGCATTTCCGTTTACAGCAATTGACTTATAAAGTCCTTTTTGAAGAAACCGTAAATTAAATTCGAAACAAGCCATCGCTAAGGCATCTTTACTTTGAAAGTTGCCATATATGGCTCCCTTAGTTAGATTCGTAGCTTTGGTGAGATCTGAAAGACTTGTTGCATGAACTCCTTTCTTGTTAAAGATGGGGGCAACTTGTTCAATAATGAAGGCCTTGGTTCTATCCGATTTTTTCATTCGAAGGGTAAAAATATACCAAACGGTATATAAAACCTAATAGAACTTGACTCTATTATCCTCGTAAATACTTCTTGTTTTCCATAACTGGTTTGACATCACGTTGGAAAAGCTCTTATTTATTGTTCTTAATCACATATTATGAAGCTCAAGATTCTTATTGTTCTCGTATTTATAGCTGTTGGTATTAATCAATCTTTTGGTCAGGAAAAACCGTGGGCAAATCCTGTGATCAAAGACTATGGGCAGATTCTTGATTTGGAGAAGGTCACTGTGACACCAGATCTCGATATGGAGTATAAAATTCTAATCGAGATAGTTCATGATATGAAAAAGCCTGAACGCTTGAATTTCTATGCTAATAATGTGGCTCGCTTGATCAATCTCCATGCGATTGGCGGAGTTAAAAAAGAGAACCTTAAGGTAGTTGTAGTCATTCATGCGTCCGCGACAAACTCGGTAATTAATGCTGAGGCTTATGAGAAAAAATACAAGGTAGAAAGCCCTTATGTTAAGTTTTATGAGGCCTTGGACGAGGCGGGTGTAGAAATGATTGTTTGCGGTCAGTCATTGAATATGTTCGGTCATCAACCTGAGGATGTGGTACCTCAGATAAAAATTGCCACCTCTGCACTTACTGCTATTAGTACGTATCAGCTTAAGGGGTATGCTTTCTTTAAGATGGGCTAGTCTTCATAAAAGAATGATTGAATAAGTCTGAAAAAATTGCTCTATTTAGCGCTAAATACAAATCAATCATCTTATGGCTACTATCAAGCGTATTTTTCCACTTTTCTTTATTCTATTCATTACCCAGGCAGTTCTCTCACAAGAGATGATCAATCCAGTGATCAAAGGTTATGGAGGCATTTTTGATGCACCTCACGCGACAGAAAAGCCTGATCCAAACATGGAGTATAAGGTTATTATTGATGTAGTTACAGGTGACTCCAAAGTAGACGAGCCATTTTACTCTATCGTCAACGTAGCACGCTTAATGAACCTACATGGGATGGGTGGAGTAAAGAAAGAGAATATGAAAATTGTGCTTGCCGTACATGGTGGGGCAGTTTGGTCAGTGATTGATAATGAAAAGTATAAAGAGAAGTATGGCATCGACAATCCCCACGCCCCCTTGTTTAAAGAACTTCATGAAGCTGGTGTGAAAGTGGTTGTTTGTTCACAGTCTATGATGGGTAGAAAAATTGACCATACTAAATTGCTACCGGGTATAGAGACCGCTACTTCTATGCTCACTACTATGACAACTTATCAGTTAAAGGGGTATGCTGCTTTGAAGTTTTAAGAGTTAAAACTGATTAATCACTGTCACTCCCTGACTTTTAAATTCATTCATTTTTGGGAGTAATGCAGCCCCTTGTTCTAGCGTCACCAGATCTCCAATGAGTTTCTCTGGCGAGAGAATTCCCGTTTTGATCAATTCGAGCATTTCAGGGTAGACATGCGCTTGCATTCCATGACTGCCGATTATCTCTAGTTCATTCGCCACCACTAAATGCATCGGAATTTGTGGTTCATAATCATCACCCGCCATTAAGCCAACTTGGATGTGCTTTCCTCTTTTTCTGAGGTTCGCAATCGAATTGTAGCAAGTAATCTTATTGCCAAGGGCATCTAAAGAAACGTGTGCTCCCCCGTTGGTGAGTTCCTTAATCGCTTCAACGGGATTCACTTCATTGGAATTAATAGCGTAGTCTGCACCCAGAGATTTTGCTAGGGCTAATGTTTCATGATTAATGTCGACAGCGATAACAATTGCTCCTTTCGCTTTTGCAATCATAATAGCCGATAAGCCAACTCCGCCACAGCCGTGAATAGCAACCCACTGATCGGCTTTGACCTGTCCTTGATAGATTATCGCCCTATATGAAGTGATGAAGCGACAGCCTAAACTAGCCGCTGTTTCAAAAGTGATTTCTTCTGGAAGGTGTACTAAGTTGATCTCAGCATAGTGAATGCCGACATACTCGGCAAAGCTACCCCAATGCGTAAAGCCAGGTTGAAATTGATTATTGCAGACTTGGTGATTACCCGTGGTGCATTCCTCGCATTTACCACATCCGCTAACAAAGGGCACTGTTACACGATCGCCTATCTTGAATTTCGTAATTCCTTTACCGATTGCTGCGATTGTTCCTGCTAATTCGTGGCCAGGCACATGAGGTAATTTGATGTCACTATCATGCCCCATCCAGCCGTGCCAATCAGATCGGCATACCCCAGTGGCTTCTACCTTAAGCACGACCCCTCCTTCAACTGGCATTGGGTCTGGCAGGTTCTCAATTGAGATAGGGCCTTGGAATTGATCGTAATAAGCTGCTTTCATCAAGAAAAGTCTTTAACGTGGTCTAAACGAATTAAAGAAACAATTCTCGTTTTTCTGTGCTTTATTTGTGGAACAAACTTTAAGCTATGTACAACGGACTCTTACACGCACACTCTGGCCTAAGATGGGTAGTTCTCATTCTATTACTCACTACAATTTTTAACGCTTTCTCAAAAAAGAAGACTGGTGCTTGGACAGCGAAGGACAAAAAGATCGCGCTCTTCGCGATGATATTTACTCATGTTCAATTAATAATCGGCTTAGTGCTTTATTTCATCAGTCCTAAAGTAAGTTTTGCTGAAGGTTTTATGAAGGACAGTGTCCTGCGTTTCTATGCCATAGAGCATATTAGTTTAATGTTAATTGCTATTGCACTCATCACAGTGGGATACAGTAAGGCAAAAAGAGCAACTAGCGATGCAAAGAAATTTGGTTCAATTGCTACGTTCTACTTAATAGGATTGATTCTAATATTGGCTTCAATCCCTTGGCCATTCAGGAACTTAGGCGCAGGCTGGTTCTAAGCATAATGAAAATATTGAAATGGAAGCCTCGATTAATCGGGGCTTTTTTATTGGTTACTATTCAGAATCAACTGTCTATAAAAGCGAATGGCATCTTTGTAATCGTCTACTAGAATGTGCTCATCGATACCATGAAAAGTGGTGATGTTGTCTTCATTGATGTGGTAGGGAACAAAGCGATAAATATTGCTGCTCACTTCATCGAAATGCCTTGAATCTGTAGCGGCAATCACCAAATTTGGAGCAGTCAGGGTATTCTCAAAAACTTCCTTGATTGTTCTATTGATCACATTGTAACCGTCACTATCCATCGGGGAAACTGCAGAGGGATTCGTATTGAAACCATAGAATTTATGCTTTACACGTTCATCATTGATCACAGTTTTCGCATGCACCATAACATCATCAGCTGTTTGGCCTGGGATGATCCTAAAGTTAACAACAGCTCTAGCATAAGTGGGGATTACGTTTTCCTTAATCCCTCCTTCGAAGATAGTAGGGGAAGTGGTAGTTCTTACCAGTGCATTGCCTGCTCCACTTGCATTTTCATAAGTGCTGATAATCATTCCTTTGAAAATGTTTCGGTTAGCGAAAGCCATCTTATTGACAAAGCCCATTTCAGGACCCAGTTGATCCATAAACCCTTGCATGGGTGCGGAAAGCGTGGCTTCTAAAGGGTTGGCTTTCAATTTCGATATCGCATTGGCGAGTACGTCAATCGCAGTTTCTTTGGCCGGTTGTGACGAGTGACCACCTTCCATGTCTACAGTAAATTCTATTGTTGCTGAACCCTTCTCTGCTATGCCGATCATCGCTACATCGGGTTCCATGCCAGGGATGAGTTTTTGAGTGATAGCGTAACCTTCGTCCAATACAAATTCCGCCTCTACTCCTTGATTCTTTAAGTAATCGGCAATCAAAACGGCACCTCTTTCTCCGCCAACTTCTTCATCGTGACCGAAGGATAAGTAGATCGTTCTTTCAGGTTGAAAATTATACTTTAAAAGCATTTCGACAGCTTCTAGAATACCAATTACTGAAAATTTGTCATCAATAGTGCCTCGTCCCCATATCTTTCCATCCTTGATTTCTCCAGAAAAAGGATCGACTGACCATTTATCGGGAGAAGCGATCGGCACCACATCAATATGTCCCATGAGCACGATGGGTTTTAATTGACTGTTTGAACCTTGCCATTTGTATAAGTGGCTGTACTTGCTGAAAACTTTGTGATCGAGTAATGAGTCGATAGACGGATACTGGTTCTTGAGAAACTGATTGAAAACCTCGAATTGAGTTGAGTCAAAGTCTTCCTCTGTTTCAAAAGAGATGGTTTTAATGCGCAATGCTTTCTGCAAACGTTCTATAGCACTGTCAGGGATGATGACTTTTTCTACTAAGTCAACTTGAAGTTGTCTAGAGGTAAAGGTGAAGGTTTTGACCAATAAGAATCCAACAAAGAGCAGGATAAAAGCGAGTAGAGTAAGCCCTAGTTTTTTCATGAATTGTAAAGCGATGCCCGCTACAATCTACCGATTTTCACCTTAATACCTTCGGAGTTACCCGACATCAGACCAGAAATGACCCGTGTCGCGGGGAACTTATCAAACACTATTTTCAAGAATACTGTAATTGGGATAGACATAATCAAACCGGGAATTCCCCAGACATATCCCCATAGCATGAGCACCACCAAAATGGTGATTACGTTAATGGAGAATGATTTACCCATAAAAATTGGTTCGAGAATACCTCCAAAAAGGACTTGAACGCCTGTTATAGTAATTATGAAGAATAATAAATAAGAAGCAGATTCGAGTTCAACAAAGGAGAATATTGCTAATAATACCACACTGATGACTGAGCCAACCATTTGCAGGAAGTTGATGGCGAATGCAAACAAGCCCCAGAACACAGGGAAACTTACGCCAAAGCCCCAGCAGGCTAGCCCTATACCGATACCCGTAAATAAGCTGATAAAGAACTTTACTTTGATAAACTTGATTAGATCCTGCTCAATCTTCATAAACGTTTTAACAGACGAGAATTGCTTTTTGAAGATGGTATTATTCAAGACTTTCTGAATGTCAACAGAGCCCGCTAAGAGTAGGATAACCATAAAGGCAGTTGATAATGTCATGGTCAGCGTGTCTGTGATAAACCCCACTGTTGGTGCGAAATTTTTACTTAAAGTGTCTTTGTTGACGAAGGACGCTAATGTGTTTTCATCCTGAAGAAAGTCAATGCCAAAGAAAGCCTCAACGGAAAAGATTAGCGTGGCTAGTTTGTCTTTCGCCTTCTCAAAGAAAGCGTTGTCGGTGGAGAGTATTTCTTTGCTCGAGAGCTGGATGAGTTCCCCGCTTAGCTTGAAGAATGCTGCAATGATTAAAACGACTATGATCAGACTGATTATTTTAGGACTTCCTTTCTTCTTCAACCATCGCATCAGCGGAAGAAAAAGCAAAGCGATGAACATCGATGAGATCAACGGAATGAAAATGAAGGATAGGGTCTTAAGCAGGTAAAAGACCAGTGGAATCACAATGATAAGGAGTAATAAATTGGTTGTCTTGCGATCGTTCATTTAAATGAATTTACTATCGCAAAGGTATACCGAATAAAGGCAACTAATGTTTTATAGAAATACTATTTTTTACATATCAATAAGTCTTCGTCATGTTGGCATCGACACAAATAATGAAGTCTGCTTTTCCAATGTGATCTGCTGACAGCTTGGAGATATCGTCCTGTTCAACAGTGGATATTGTCAATACTTTGGCCGAAGGATTCAACTTGTTCAAGTACCATAAAATCCCCTCATGATAATCCGAATGATATGCTCCATTGTAATGAATAAATAGCTTTCCCTCTGGATGAAATTTATTGATGAAGTATGCCATTGTAGCATCTTTTGAGGCTTGAGATTTCACAAGGTTTGGTGTGCCATGATCGCCCATCATGCTTAGGATATTCACGTATCGTGGTAGGTTAGGGTCGAAAGCAATCGGAGTAGGTGCTATCCAAGATTTCTCTTCATCCGATAAAGGCTCCAGTACTTCAAAGCCTTTTTGATAGACGAGGTTCGCGTATTTTCTTGGAATATTTGTTCCGACAAAGTCTAGGTTTTTGTCTTTGGCAAAGTTCACCAACGGGGCATAGTCAGTTGCATGGTTTTTCCATAGTCGAGCAAGCGTATCCAACCCTTTCGCATCAATTTCTCCTTTAAGGTAGCTTCGTAGCTCGTCTTGATTGTCTGCTTCAATCATTTCGGCACCTAGAACCAATTCACGTTTTTCATGCAAGGCTGTGGTGACTTCGTATTGCAGCCAGTGTGCGATGGGATTATTGTGCTGCTCACCAAAGAAGATGACGTCAGGTTTTTCGAGCTGCCTCATCATCTTTTTATAAGACACCTTTTTGCCTTTGGAATTGTAGATAACGTAAGGGCCGTTTTGCTGTGCGAAGAGGGGAGCCGTAAAAAATAGGATACTGAGGGCTACTAAAAATCTCATGTTTATTTAGTTAGATACTCTGAAATTTAGCTGATCTACTCCTGTATTCTTAGTCCTAGGGTGATAGGCGGTAATGATTACTTCATGGCTACCTGTTTTCTCCAAAGTCAGTGCTGCAGTGAAAGTATTCGTCTCAGCAATAGACATTGATATAGTTTTCCAATAGGCTCCGTTGACATAGATCATCCCTTCTACTTCAATTTCTTCCGAATCCCATAAGCCACCTTTGGTGATTGGGCAACCGCACATCATAACCAAGTTGACCTTCAATTCAATGGTTTTGTCCGTTTCAATTGAAAAACCTTGATGTGTTTGCGGATAGAGTCCTTCGACTACAAAGCCAGGGATATCGAGAACTATACCAGCTGCATCCATGTGCTTACCAGGAATCATCCATACTTGTGTTTGGGCAAAGACGCGAGATTCCTCATGGTTGACAGGTGATAAGGCTTGAACGGTAATAAATTTGGGTTTACTCAGGTATAAGCTTGCCTCATAGTATGCGGAACCCTCTGTGATGTCGGTAGTCCTTTCAACCGGAGCGTTCATAATCAAGTCTGTATTTCCAGTTCCGCCATTTGTTAAGCCTTTAGCAAGGATTTCATCGGTTAAGGCATCTCGCAGAATGATCATAGATCCCCCCATGCTTGTGCCAATAAATTTGGCGTCTTTGGCTTTGGTGCGCACAATGATTTTTGTCCTTTTATCTTCTTGAGCTAAGGAGATGAAACAGGAGAATAGGAAAACGATGATCAGAAGTTTTTTCATGCTTGAATTTAGTGGACTTCCTTGAATAAAACAGGTTCTGAGTCGAGTCAGGCTGACAGATTTGTCAATAAGAAGGCTTATATTCTTCAATTGGGTCTAATAATAGCAATTCAAGTCTGTTAATTCTCAATCCATTATCTTAATTTCGAACCAAACAAACGTTAGTTATGGGGTTGACATCTGCACAAAAAGAGATCTTAGATAAAGCTATTGAAGCTTTACATACTCGAGTTTTTCACGCACAATATCCTGAGCATCCTTCTCCAAAAATCTATGGAGAGACTGCGGATGAAGATGGGAAGAACGCCTTTAAAGCCTTGCGTAAAGGAAACTTTGAAGAATTGAAGCAAGAAGGGGCAACTGAATGGATCGGTGAGGAAGAATCCCCATATTTCATAGAACCTGTAGGTACTAAGTATCCTGCTTTCTCAATTGATACTCTAATCGAGCGTGCTGAAGGAGCTTTCCATTCATGGAGAAAAGTATCTAAAGAAGATAGAGCTGCTGTATTGATCGATTCCCTAGACAGATTCTCTAAGCGATTCTTCGAGAACGCGTATGCGACCATGCATACAACTGGTCAAGGATATATGATGGCTTTTCAGGCGTCAGGTCCTCATGCTGCCGACAGAGCTTTAGAAGCAGTTGCAGCCGGATATGAAGAACTAGGTCGATTCCCTGAATCGACAGTTTGGACCAAGCCGATGGGTAAGTATGACTTGGTGATCAATAAAGAATGGAGAGCCATTCCAAAAGGAATTGGTTTAGTGATTGGTTGCTCAACTTTCCCAACTTGGAATTCAGTTCCTGGTGTTTATGCGGATTTGATGATGGGTAATTCAGTCATCGTGAAGCCTCATCCAGGTGCAATACTACCAATGGCGATTGTAGTGGCTGAGATTAGAAACGCATTGAGAGCTGCTGGTTTCGATCCAGAAGCATGTCAACTGGCAGTCGACACACAGAGCAAGCCATTGGCTAAGGCCTTGGCTGAGCATCCTAAAGTGAAAGTCATCGACTTTACTGGTAACTCTGAATTTGGCTCTTATCTAGAGTCATTACCAAAAACGGTATTTACTGAGAAGACTGGTGTGAACTCGATCATCTTAGACTCTGTCGAAAACATTGACAAGGTCATTCAAAATATTACTTTCTCAGTAGCGCTATATTCTGGACAGATGTGTACCGCTCCGCAAAACTTCTTTATCCCTGAAGGCGGTGTAAAAACTCCTGATGGAGTCGTTTCCTTTGATGAGATCGCGCAGAAATTTGCTGATTTCACTGACGGATTGATCAACAACCCTAAAGCGGGTCCATTTGTAGCAGGTACTATTCAAAACCCTGCTACTGCAGAGAGAACAGTTGGTGCCTCTAAAGCAATAGGTGGTAAGACTTGGTTGGAAACTCGAAACATTGAACAAAGTATTCCTTACTTCAAAAATGCCAGAACACAAACACCAACGGTGATTGAGTTAAACTCTGCAGATAAGGACAAATTCTCGAAAGAAATGTTCGGTCCGATTGTCTTCCTTATCAAAACTAAGGACACCAATGAGTCTGTTGCGTTAGCGAAGGAAATGGCTGAGTCATACGGTGCTATTTCATGTGGTGCTTATACTACAGATGCCGCGATGAAAGAACATATTGCTGACGAAATGTCATTGGCGGCTACGCCAGTTTCATTTAACCTAGTAGGGCAGATCTTTGTGAATCAGAATGCAGCATTCTCTGACTTTCACGTAACGGGAGGTAATCCTGCTGGAAATGCGTCTTTCACGAATCCTGATTATGTGAATCGTAGATTTACTTGGGTAGGGATGAGAGAGCCTGCTTAGTGAATGAAGAATTGATAATTGGAAATTAATAATGAAGCCATTCCGAAAGGGATGGCTTTTTTATTTAAAGATTCTGTTTTCGAAAGGGATTCCTCCCGATAGCTATCGGTATCTCGGAATGACGAATCTATATGGCTATCGAACCTTCGCCCTTTTAATCATTCTAGCGAATAGTCCAGGAAGAAAGCGCTTTACATAAGCGGCATAAGACTCTGCGCCAATATAGACTTCTCGCTTCTGTCGCTTTATTGCCTTAATGATTTTAGCCGCGCATTGTTCAGCACTCAATCCATTGGCTTGCGCATCGTCCATTTTGCCAAGTGACTGGCCGTCACCTTGAAATGCGTTGACTGAAACATTCGTTTTTACAAAACCTGGAGCCGCTATGGTTACTTTGATGCCACTGTCTTCCAACTCCGCCCTCATGCTATCATAGAAGCCATGTAAGGCATGCTTGCTTGCCGCATAGCCTGAGCGATACGGTGTGCCGAAAATACCCGTAAGGCTTGTTACTACAACGAAATGGCCTTCGCCTCGATTCATCATATGGGGAAGCAATTGTTTCGTTAAGCTGACTGACCCAAAATAGTTGACTTCCATTAGGTCTCTATCTACTTGAAGGATGGTGTCTTTAATAAGTGATCTTTGGCTTCGGCCTCCGTTGTTGATAAGGATATCCACCTGGCCGAAAGCTTCGATGGCTTCGGATGTCTTTGCAGCATGTGAATTGGTATCAGCAAGGTCTAATGGCAAAATTTTGATGCGACCTGTATTTTGACACTCACTTTTTACACGGATGAGTTCTTGCTCTCCTCTTGCAGAAAGGATAAGGTTTACGTCAAGTTGGCTGAGTTGTTTGGCTAGGGCTTCGCCTATGCCTGAGGAGGCTCCGGTAATCCAAATGGTTTTGTTATTTAAGTTTTTCATACCCTTCCGCCTTTCAGGCACCTTCCCTTAGCAAGGGAAGGAGTTTACTTCTTAAGATAGGTCACAAAGTCAAAAGCATATTGGTGTCGATCATCTGCTGTGTGATGAATTCGTGCCGCTTCATTCCAATCGGAAGTATCAAATTCAGGAAAAAAGGTGTCTGCACCTTCAATTTCTACAGCTACTTCAGTGATGAGCATTTTGTCAACGAGTCCCTTTTCTATTGAGTCTTTGTAGATCACTCCACCTCCAATAATAAAGACTTCTTTCAATGAATGTTGTACTTCACAGAGCTCAAAAGCTTCTTCTAAACTGTGAACCACAAAGTGTCCATCGGGCGCAACATAATCCTTCTGTCTCGTGATGATCACAAAAGTCCGCCTTGGTAGTAGACCAGGGAGTGAATCGAAAGTCTTTCGGCCAAGAATTACAAAATGGTCAACAGTGACTTCCTTGAAAAACTTGAAGTCATCGGGCAATCTCCAAAGTAGATCATTGTCCTTGCCGATGGCGTTGTTCTTTGCCTTTGCTACAACTATGGTGCGAATCATAAGCTATTCCCTATTAAAAACGATTTGATATCCATGCGCTTCTTGCCTTCCATCTGTAATTGAGTAATGGCAATGGCATTACCACCAGTTTGTATGTGGAGGTGAGACTTGTTATCCGTCTCAAAATCTCCCGGTTGCTCACCGACTTTGGCAAAGTCAATTTTCTGAGCCGCAAAAATCTTGAATTTCTTGCCGTTTAACATTGTCCACGCGGCAGGGTAGGGCGATAGGCCTCGAATAAAATTGTAGACCTCTTCAGAAGATTTTGTCCAATCAATCTCGCAAGTCTCTTTGAAAATCTTTGGCGCGTGCTTAATCTCATTTTCCTCGTTTTGAGGTTCTTGAGGGTAGCCACCTGCTTCAATTGCCTTGACAGTTCTAAGGACTAAATGAGCACCTTTCTCCATCAAACGGGCATAGACATCTCCAACGTTATCATCTTCTTCAATTGGTTCTCTTTCCTGAAAAATTACATTTCCCGTGTCGATTTCGTGCTTTAAGAAAAAGGTGGTGACACCTGTTTCTTTCTCCCCATTAATGATCGCCCAGTTGATGGGTGCAGCACCACGATATTGAGGTAGAAGCGATCCATGCAGGTTGAAAGTGCCGATTTCTGGCATATCCCAAACGGCAACAGGCAGCATTCTAAAGGCTACTACAATTTGTAGGTTGGCTTTGTAGCTTTTTAATTCTTCTAGAAACTCAGGTGATTTGAGGTTTGTGGGCTGTAGTACTGGCAATCCCTGGTCAACAGCATAGTCTTTCACAGGAGTAGTCATTAGCTTTTGCCCACGTCCTTTGGGACGGTCTGGTGCTGTGATCACTGCCACTACATTATACCCGTTCTCTACTAGTATTTGTAGGCTGGGCACGGCAAACTCTGGCGTGCCCATGTATATGATTCTTAGATCATGCATTTAATCGAAATCAGGGTATAGTAAATACTTCTTGCGGATGGCTTTGTAAGCATCAAGCTTAGGTTGCCATCTGGCTTTAATCTCTTGTTCCGACCAGCCAGCTTCCACTTGCTTACGGAAATCTTTGGTACCTGATAATAAGTCGATGTAGGACCTGAAAAAGGTTGTGTCATCCTTGATGTCTGCGTGATAATCGAGTAGGTATTTGAGGCTCAATTCTCGTGGTGCTTCTGAGTCACCAAAGTATTGACCTTGGCAAATTTCACCTTCCATTGGAGGATATTTCGACCCACCATTCGGTTGTGGTGTAAAGCTGAAAGTTCCTTTTGAATAATCAGGGTGACCAATGACTTCGAAAGGGAAATCAGTGCCTCTGCCTACGCTCACGACAGTTCCTTCAAAGAGGCCCAGTGTGGGGTAAAGGGCTATCGCATTGTCGTTCGGTAAGTTGGGTGATGGCTTTACGGGCAGGCTATAAGTCGACTTATGATCCCAGCCATGCATGGAGACTATTTTCAATTGGGATTTCACACCGTTTTCTAACCAACCCTCGCCATTGATCATTTGGGCTAATTCACCAACCGTCAATGCATGGACTATTGGAATGGGATGCATGGCTACAAATCCATTCACGTCATCATCTTTCACGGGTCCGTCAATGTACATGCCATTGGGGTTGGGACGATCTAGTATCAAAACTTCCTTGTTGTTTTCGGCTGCGGCTTCCATTACATAATGCATCGTGCTGATAAAGGTGTAGAAGCGTATGCCTACGTCTTGGATATCGAAGAGTAAGACATCGACATCCTTGAGCATTTCAGGGCTAGGCTTTTTACTACTTCCATAAATAGAAATGATGGGTAAACCAGTTTTCTCATCCTTGGCATCATCGATTTTGGCACCATCAGGCGCTTCGCCTCTAAAACCATGCTCAGGCGCCATTACCTTGACTACATTGACACCTCTTGAGATCAGTGTGTCGACCAAGTGTGTCTTGTTGATAACAGAGGTTTGATTGACTACTAAAGCCACGCGTTTACCGGCTAAATCAGGCAGGTATTGGTCCATTCTTTCGGCACCGAGTTGCAAGTTTTGAGCTTGAGAACAAGCAAAAACAGAAAAAATGCAAAGGGTGAGCAGTAGTCGAATCATTCGCTTCGTTTATATTTGAGGAACAACGTTAAAATTAAGCATAATCTTGAACCTCCCTTATTTCATTTCTAAAAGAATCAACGCCACGGATAAGGGGAGCTTTTCGTCTACGATCCATCGGGTAGCAATTGCTAGCGTAGCCCTTGGGATAGCGATTATGGTTATATCATTTATGGTTTTGGGTGGGTTCCAGAATAACATAAAGGATAAGATATTCACTTTCTCAGGACATATTCAGATCAAGAAGTTTTCCCTGAATAGTTCTTATGAAGAAGAACCGATCATTATGTCTGCCGATCGTATGGAGTCCTTGAAAAATGATCCGTATGTAAGGCATATTCAAGAGTTTGCTCATAAACCCGGTTTGATCAATCGAGAGGGCGAGAACTTTGGGCTGCTCTTTAAGGGAATTGGGGATTCATTTGATAGAGATGGGTTCAGTGATTATATAATTGCTGGTGAAATCCCAGTCTTTGATTCAACACAATTGGTAACAAACACGGTGATGCTAAGTCAGCGTATGGCCGATCGGATGAATGTGAAATTAGGGGATCGCTTGGTTACAGTTTTCATTATGGATCCTCCCAGAACGCGTAGTATGGTTGTGACGGGGATCTTTAATACTGGCTTAGATAATTTTGACGAGCAAATTGTTATTGGTGATATTAATATGATTCGCAGCTTGAACGACTGGAATGCCGAACAAGTTGGTGGTTACGAAGTCTTTGTCAACGATATAGATCGGCTTGAAGAAGCTGATGACTCGATCATTCAAAAAGTTAGTATAGAGCATTATACCGAAAGAGTCGATCAGAAATTCGTTCAGATTTTCGATTGGTTGGGCTTACTTTCTCAGAACGTATACATCCTGATTACTTTGATTCTATTTGTCGCTTGTTTTAATATGATCTCCGTGCTGTTTATTCTGATCATGGAGAGAACACAAATGATTGGTTCCTTCAAGGCTTTTGGAGCAACTAATAAACTCATCAGAAGAATCTTTGCTTATAATGGAGTCAGGTTAGTGCTGAAGGGACTTTTGTTGGGCAATGTAATTGCCATTGGATTTGGTGTTCTTCAGTATTATTTCGAGTTGATTCCTCTAGAGCCTTCAACTTATTATATGGATCATGTTCCTATTGATTGGAACTGGTTGAGTACTATTGGAATTAATGTATTGACTTTAGTGATTGTGGCTTTGGTATTGATTATACCAACCGCGATTATTTCAAGAATTAGCCCCGTCAAGGCCATTCGTTTCGACTAATTCTGGCATAGTTTCCATGTCGCGTCTGAAGGTTCGGAATAGGCTTCCAATTTTAATTTGCATTACCCCAAGCACTGCCTCCTTGATAATACCGCTACTCATTTTAGATTCGCCTTTCGTGCGATCGGTAAAGATAATCGGCACTTCAGTGATCTTAAAGCCGTATTTCCAAGTCAAGAATTTCATCTCTATTTGGAAGGCATATCCCATGAATCGAACTTTGTCTAATTCGATCGTTTCCAGAATACTACGGTGATAGCATTTGAATCCTGCAGTGGTATCGCTTATCGGCATGCCTGTCACTATTCTAACATAGTGGCTAGCAAAGTAAGAAAGCATAACACGCATCATTGGCCAGTTCACAACATTCACACCTGTGACATATCGAGAGCCAATGGCCATATCATTTCCTAAGTTCTTGCAGGCAAGATACAACTTATTGAGGTCACTGGGGTTGTGAGAGAAATCCGCATCCATTTCGAAGATGTAGTCGTAATTTCTCTTTAGCCCCCATCTAAAGCCATGAATATATGCTGTTCCAAGTCCTAGTTTACCTGATCTTTCTTCGATGAATAAACGATCTGGGTAGGCAACCATTTTTTGCTTTATCAATTCACCAGTACCATCGGGAGAGCCATCATCAACGATCAGTAAATGAAAGCCTGTTGGTTGCACCATAACTGCTTCGATCATCTCTTCGATGTTCTCACATTCATTGTAGGTCGGTATGATTACTAAGCTATCACTCATTGGAAGGACACAAATCTAATATAATCTCAAATAGAGCCTGCAGGTCGACAAAATTAATTTACTTTAAGTCCATGAATAGTGCTGAGGGGATTCACAATAACTGCTAAATGAAGAAAGCTATATTTCTAGATCGAGATGGTGTACTTAATGAAGAATTAGGTTTTCAGGTAACCAATAGTGAGGAATTCAAAATTAAGCAAGGAGTTCCGGAGGGCTTGAAAAAACTGAAAGCAGCGGGCTTCTTATTGGTCGTAGTCACGAATCAAAGCGGTATTGCGAAGGGCACATATGATGACAGCTTCGTACTGGCTTCTCACGAAAGAATACAGTTAGCATCTGATAATGCTCTTGACGACATCTACTTTGCTCCAGGTTATGATTCGGTCAGTAGGTCTTTATCCAGAAAGCCAGGTTCATTAATGTTCGAAAGAGCGATTGCGAAACACAATATTGATCTCTCAAACTCATGGATGATCGGTGACAGAGAAAGCGATATGATTCCCGCAAAAAAAATGGGTTTGAGCACTATTCAAGTTGCTCAGACCAAACCATCACCCTTTGCCGATCAGGTTGTTCTTAATTTCGCGCAAGCTGTTGATTTACTGTTGCAAACCTGATCAATAGAGATACAAACTTTGAGTTTTGGTATAGCCTTGGTTTTATAAAGTCCTTTTGGCAAAAGGACAAAAGAGCCGTTTTAAATTAATTATTCTGGGCTACCTGTATTAGGAGCAAAAAAAGCCCCGATGATTCGAGGCTTTTAATTAATTCATTTCCGGTTTCAACCGATCGGTGAACATCGCTCTCAGTTTAGCGACCTTCGGATCAATAACGGCTGTGCAGTAGCCTTGGCTTCTGTGGTCGTTGTAATAGTTCTGGTGGTCAACGTCAGCGGGATAAAATGCTTCGAATGAGCTTAGTTCCGTCACGATCGGATCATCGAAGTAATCCTTCATCTCCTCCATTACAGCCTCAGCGACTTCTTTCTCCTTGTCATCTTGAAAGAAAATGATCGAACGATACTCGGTCCCTTGGTCATACCCTTGTCTATTCATTGTAGTAGGGTCATGTGTTGAGAAGAACATTCTCAATAAGTCTGAATACGATAATATCTCGGGATCATAAGTGATCTTAATTACTTCGGCATGGCCTGTTCTACCACTACAAACTTCTCTGTACGTTGGATTCTTGATCTTTCCGCCTGAAAATCCAGATTCCACTTTACTTACACCTAGAACTCTTTGAAAAACGGCTTCGGTACACCAAAAGCATCCACCCCCGATAATTGCGGTCGCTTCATTTTTGTTGTCTTCTAATAGCTGCATAGAAGCTGAATTAATACAATACCTCAAGCCACTAGGTTCTGGTCCATCAGGGAACACATGTCCTTGGTGCGCATCGCAAGTATTGCAGACCACTTCGACTCGGGTCATGCCAAAGGCCGTGTCTTTAATGTAGCCAATGGAATTCTCTTTAACAGGCTGAGCAAAACTCGGCCAACCAGTACCTGATTCAAATTTCACTCTGGAATCAAACAGTGGGGTACCACAACAAACACAGCCATACAAACCTGGCTCATGTCTTTCGCAAAAAGCGCCACTTCCAGCTCTTTCTGTACCTTTTAGTCGAGCAATTTGAAATTGTTCTGAGGTGAGTATTTCTCTCCATTCATCTTCAGTCTTTTCAACACTTCTATCTGGGGTTGGATTGCCATTGTTGGCAAATTTGATAACATCAATCCAGGTGAGCATATTATTCCTTTCTTTAGCGCAGACAACAAATCTAAGAAAGGTTTAGTTTTAATTTTGAATCAAAAATTTCACTATGATCATTGGGGTAGACTACGGAAGCAAATTAGCAGGCACAACAGTAATCGCCTATAATATGGGAGACGGTATTCGGCTGGAGAGATCCAAAAAGAATCAAGATGCAGATCAGATGATTATTGATTTCGTAGCGGAGTACAATCCTCAGGTTATCGGTATAGATGCGCCATTGTCTTTGCCGGGTGTTTATACAGGCCTTGTTGGATTCGAAGATTATCATTATCGAGCATGCGATAAAGCATTGAAAGCCATGTCACCAATGTTTTTGGGTGGCTTGACGGCTCGTGCGATGAAACTCAGGTCATCAATTGAGAAAGGTGGTGCCAAAGTTCTTGAGGTTTATCCAGTGATGACAGGAAAGGCGCTTGGGCTAACAGCGTTTGGTTATCGTAAGAAAGATGTTGATTATGGCGCTATTCTTGCTAAAATGCAAGTTGAGGGGTACGAAATGGTAAGCGATGGTTCGGTCAATACTTCTCATGACCTTGATGCAATCTTAGCCTTACATGCATTAGACAGGGTAGGATCAGCCAATGAGAAAAGGATAGGAAGCCCAGAAGAGGGAGTTATATATTACTAAAGCTTGGCTAAAATTTTCTCATCAATATATTCAACGGCCTGTCCGACAGTTTGAAGCCTTTCGGCATCGCTGTCTGGTATTCGAATATCAAAAGTCTGTTCAAATTCCATAACTATTTCCGCATAGTCTAGGGAGTCTATTCCTAAGTCTTTTATGAAGTTCGCGTCAGTTGTCGCTTCAGTTGGAGCGATTCCTATTTTCTCA
The DNA here is from genome assembly GCA_002477595.1 of Roseivirga sp. UBA7431. GTDB lineage: Bacteria > Bacteroidota > Bacteroidia > Cytophagales > Cyclobacteriaceae > Roseivirga. Next base: position 4,631 of record DLQN01000009.1, on the reverse strand, counting down.
ACAAGTATATGGATGACTTTCTCTAGCGTATTGCTCATTAGACGATCTTGAATGAAATGATTGCGGAAGATAAACGATTCCTTAAAAATATTAAAACCTGAGGGTAAATTCCGTTCCCTCATTCATTACTGACTTAACTGTAATTGCTCCACCATGTTTTCGCATGATTTGTTTAGACAAACTTAAACCTATTCCTGACCCTTGCTTCTTTGTAGTGAAAAACGGAATAAAGATCTTGCCTAGTGCTTCCTCGTCAATACCAACACCATTATCTCTAATGGTAAGTGTTGGACGACCATATTCATTGATAAAAGCATTGAGGATGATCATTTTGTCACTTTCGATCTCGTCTAAGGCATGAATTGCATTTTGAAGTAAGTTAATCAAGACTTGGTCAATTAGCTCTTTATCTATATTAAACATTAAACCTGTGGGAACGATATTCAGCCTGAAGTCAATGTCTTTGCTTGCCATTTCGTGATTAAGTAGCAAACTAATGTGATCAAGAACCTTTTTGACTTCAATCTCTTGAAGTTTTGGTTCGGGTATTCTCGTTAAATTTCTGAAGTCTGTAACAAAGCGAATCAGGCCTTCGCTCCTTCGTTTTATGGTTTGAACAGCTAGATAGATATCTTCTAGCTCTTCTTTTTCAATTGGTACATCGTCCTCGATGTTGTCTACTAGGTTAGTTTCTACCGTAGCCGCCAATGAGGAAAGTGGTGTTACAGAGTTCATAATTTCATGTGTAAGCACCCTAATTAGGTTCTGCCACGCTTCCATTTCCTTTTCTTCCAATTCGCTTTGGATGTTCTGAACGGAAACCAGTTTGAACTCTTCACCCCTCAAAACCAATTCAATTACATATACTGATAATTGAGTCTTCGTTCCTTCATTGGTTAACTCTATGAGTGCACTACCTCCAGTCTTTAATTTGACAAGTGATTCTACAAGTTTTGCACTCACTTTGCTCAATTCGAATATGTTGTTGAGCGACTCTACACCAATCAGTTTTTTTGCTGAACTATTAATGATTTGAATGTCACCTAGCTTATTGAATGTTATTAAGCCAATTCCTACATGCTGAACTATTGTTCTGAAGTAATGGTAATTCGCTTCCTTGTCAGCGCGAATCTCTCGAAACTTCTTTATAACATTATTAAACTCATTATAGAGTTCGTTCATAGACTGGCCACGGCCACTAGTGGGGTAGGTAGTAGTAAAGTCATCATATTTGATTGAACTCAAGAAACTGGTAATCTCTCTGTTAGTCTTATCAATAGACCTTATTAGGAAATAGATCTGAATTGTTATGACTAAGATCAAAAAGGTGCTGTTAACACTATTGGGTGATTCAAACACCACATATGCCAATAGCATGATCGTTCCGATCACTAAAATGATTCGGACAACAAGCAGAAACCGAAAGTTCTTAAAGCCCATGCTTCTCTAATCTCCTGTATAATGAGGCTCTAGTAAGGCCTAGCTCTTTGGCGGCTTTCGAGATATTGCCAGAGTGTTTGTTGACGGCCTTTAGAATGACATTCTTTTCAACCTCATCAAGGTTAAGGTTATCAACTCCTTCGGAAGGGTTATCTGTTTTCTGAACCAAAAAGAAGAAGTCATCCGGCATTAGAATATTACCTTCACTCATGATAATAGCACGTTCAATGGCGTGTTGTAATTCTCTTATATTTCCAGGCCATGGGTACTTTGTCATCTTCTTTAGGGTAGATGAAGCTAGCTTCTTGTGCGGCTTTCTGTACTTATCACAATATACTTTAGTAAAGTGTTCCGCTAGGACAGTCACATCGTCTTGTCTTTCCCTTAGCGGAGGGAGATGTAATTCTACTGTGTTTATTCTATAGAGTAAATCCTGTCTGAACGTATTTTCGGCTACCATATCGTATACTGGCATGTTAGTCGCACAGATCAGACGAATATCAATGTCTAGTGGTTTGTTGGAACCTATGCGTGTCACCTGCCTCTGCTGCAATACGGAAAGTAACTTAGACTGAAGCGGCATGCCAAGGTTTCCAATTTCATCTAAGAATAAAGAACCACCTGTTGCTATTTCGAAGCGGCCAGCTCTATCTTCTTTTGCATCAGTAAAAGCGCCTTTTTTATGACCGAAGAGTTCGCTTTCAAAAAGGGTCTCTGTAATAGCGCCCATATCTACACCTACAAAAACATTGTCTTTGCGCAATGATCTTTGGTGAATTGCTCGAGCGACTAATTCTTTACCTGTACCATTTTCACCTAGTATTAAAACGTTCGCATCTGTGCTTGCGACTTTGTCTATAATACTGAAGACATTTTTCATGGCTGGACTATCTCCAATGATGTCTTTAAAGGGTTTGTTAATGTCGTCTTCTAGCTGCTTTTTAGCGCTCTTTAACTTGTCAACTTCTTTATAGGACTCTTTGAGCTTGATTGCCGAAGAAAGTGTGCCAATGAGCTTTTCATTTTGCCAAGGCTTTAGCACAAAATCAGTAGCTCCTTCTTTGAGAGCCTTTACGGCCATTTCTACATCGCCAAAGGCGGTGATTAATATAACGACTGCTTTTGGATCGGCTTCCAGAATCTGTTCTAACCAATAGTACCCTTCTTTACCGCTAGTAATGTCTTTACTAAAGTTCATGTCCAGAAGAATGACATCGTAAGTGCCATTATTCATTAAGAAAGGAATCTTCTTAGGATTCTTTTCAATGAGAACTTCTTTGGCATGTTTTTTTAATAGCAGCTTTGCAGCTATTAAAACATCCTCATCATCATCAATAATTAAAATCTTACCTAATTCTTTATCCACAGTGTCGTTAGTTTATTCGAACGGGGTTGCTTAAGCCTAAATAGTGCCAATAGGCTTAAAGTATGTAATATATGGTTTTTTGCTCCTTGACTGTCCGATTACGTAACAAAAATTGATCGAAAATGGACATGGTTTGATGATTTTACTCATAAGAACTTAAATTGGCTCGCTTGAGCGAAAGTCAGTGTTATAGTAATTATTTAAGGAAGAATTTTGTAAAAAGAGTATGTACATGTATTTCTTACCGATGGTATAAAAAGTCACAATATTTAGAGCGGGATGGTTTTGCAGAAGTGATTAAAGTACATATATTGCAAACGTTGTTTTGAATTAATTTAAATATTAATTCACATATTTTGAGTTTTTGACCTTTGGGCTCAGTACTGACCATACTGAGCCTTTTTTTATGCCCTCTCCTCACTATTCCTGATTTTTAAGTGTTCGAATACGATCATTTCGTGTGTTATAATTGTACACTTTTGCGCGACCCTCCCTACACTAAAAATTCATAAGTATATGATAATCAGATATATATAAAAGTGGCACTCTTGTTGTCTATGGCTGCTCGGATTAGAAAACAATATTAAGAACAGCAATGGATAAGAAAATCAAAAAGAAAACATTCACAGCCAAGAGGGTCATTACAGTACTTGGTGGTGCAGGCTTAGTATTCCTTATACTATATGTTTTTGTTTTTGCCGATAAGGCTTCAAAACTCAACGTAGATCTAGAAAAGATCAGTATGGCTACTGTTGTCGAGGGGCCATTTCAAGAATACATTCCTATAGAGGGTGAGGTACAACCGAAAACGACCTTCCGATTGGATGCTAAAGTAGGCGGTAACGTACAAGAGAAATTTTTAGAAGGAGGTGTAGAGGTTCACAAAGGGGATACTATTTTGAAACTGGAAAATAGTCAGCTTGAGATGAACTACATCACTCAGCAAACACAGACTAACCGTCTTCGAAACGAGATAGAGAATACGAATAATGGTTTAAAGCAGTCCTTGTTTAGGTCAAACGCCCAAGTAATTACAATCGATTTTGACATTGATGAAGCGAAAGACATCTATACAAGGAATCAACAGTTATGGAAGGATAAAGTCATTTCGGAGCAAGAGTTTCTCAACTCTAAACGAAGATTTGATAGACTGGTAGCGACCAGAGTCAATACAATAAGGACAAAGGAGTTTGATTCCCTTAATTCAGTTAATCAAGTAAATCAAAATACTGAACGCCTTGTCACCTCTCAAGAGAGCTTGAGAATTGTTGAAGGACAACTAGATGACCTTTGGGTTACCGCTCCAGTAGATGGGTTGCTTTCAACGGTAAATGTTGAAATAGGGCAAAGTATCGGGCAAGGAACAACCATTGCTCAGATAGATGATTTGAATGGTTTCAAAATTGAAGCCAATGTTGATCAACATTATTTACCAAGAGTATATGAAGGCTTAGTAGGTACTTATGACTTCGCAGGATCTACTTATTCCCTAGAGATCAGAAAGAAATTCCCGGAAATTAATAGCGGTACATTCGTAGTAGAAATGGTAGGTCAAGTACCCCAAGGCGTACGAAGAGGCCAGACTATCTCAATTCGCCTTCAGTTAAGTGAAGAGAAAAATGCAATTCAGATCCCTAGAGGAAGTTTCTTCCAAACCACAGGTGGGAACTGGATATTCGTTGTAGACGAGACAGGGACAGTTGCGACAAGAAGACAAATCAGAATTGGAAACCAGACACCACGTCACTACGAAGTGCTGGAAGGTTTACAGCCTGGAGAAAAAGTGATATTTTCATCATACGAAGGTTATGATGACAAAGACAAA
>DLQN01000031.1 GCA_002477595.1 Roseivirga sp. UBA7431 | reverse complement strand
GCACCAGAAGGTGCGGTGGAAGCTGAACGTAGGATGTTGTCAATTACTTCTTTCGGTACAGGTTTATCTGAAAACTCTCTTACAGACCTGCGCGTTTCCATCCAATCATAGAATTGCTTGCTACGCTCAATCATTTCTTCCTGAGTATACTGAATATGTTTGTATTTAACGTGTTCGAAGCCTTTAATGACCTTAATGTCCTGCTTTTCTTCCATGCTTATTTCCTGATTTACTAAGTTAGAGATTCTAGCCTAATAACTTAGGGGCTAGGAGACAGAAGTTTGAATAGAGTTGTAGATGTTTAATTTTATCTAGAAGATGAGGCAGTGATGACTGATGGACTTTTAATAAAGAATTAGTAGTAGATAGTTTGACTTGTGTCACAAAAAAATGATTTCTTACCCATTTACCCATATAAAAAAAGAACCCCAGCCGCGTAACGGCCGGGGCACGATTTGGATGTATTAAATCCCACAAGTGGGATGTCTTTAAGACGATGTCAATCTCAGGATGTTTCCGCGGAGCGGGAAATAATTCTGGATTTCGACTTATATGATTCTTTTTCTCACTTTATCAATTCCTGTTAGTAAGTATATCACCAAAGCCAGTCCAAGACTCCTGTAGACATACTCCATATTAGCCCAAACCTGAAACTCTGGATCATTTAAATTACCTAAGCCTAAAATTTGATAGCCGTATGGGTGATAAATGGCATGTTTCCAGCCTTGAGATACTATCATGAATGAAATGAATCCGCCAATGCCAATTCCTAGAGGAAGTATAAGGTTTCTCCATCTTTGACTCATCCAGAATTGTATTGAGGCATAACCCATGGTACATAAAAAGACCTTGAAGGGTAGTGAAAAGAATAGGCTCTTGTCAAATGCCTGGTCAAAACCTAGTTCTGGTTGTAACATACCTACAATTTCACCCGCAAGAACTGAGAAAATACCGAATAGCATCAAGCTCATAAAAATCATGAGTACAAAGATTTTAACTTTCGATGCATACACAGTAACTCTTGATAAGGGCTGTGTATAAATCAGTTTCCAAGTATTCGAATTGTGTTCAATACTATTGACAAACAAAGCCACAATCATGACAAAGAATGGGAACAAGAAATTTCCTGGGTCTATGCTAAACCCTAAAAGTTTTTGCCAGGGATTACCACCCTCGGCCATTACTTCAGTTCCTCTACTCATGAAAATGATGAAATTGATCACGGGAATAAAAGCAGGGCCTATTATTAGAAACCATAGAATAAAGGTTCTCTTGTACTTATAGAGTTCGGCAGAAATGCCTCTTTTTAATGCGATGGCTGCGTTCATTGGTCTAATTTTTTGGTGATGTTCAAGAAGATAGATTCTAGATTCTGTTCAGAAGTTTTCAATTGGTAGACTTCAATACCTTCGTTGACAAGGGCTTTGTTAATCTTAGGAACTTCTTTTTTGGACTCAATAGGTAAGTGGATTGATTTACCATTTTCTTCAGAAAGCGTATAGTTCATATTCTTTATGATGGCTGCACCTTCGGCTACCTTATCGAGCTCAATAACTAATTCGATAATCTCGTTTTCTGGTTTTAGCCCTTCGAGTTTACCTTGATAAAGAATTTTCCCTTCGTCAATGATGGCTACATCGGTAGCAAGCTTTTCTATTTCAGAAAGAATGTGACTAGAAAGAAAAATGGTCTTTCCATGCTCTCTGTTTAGCTCTATAATCAACTCTCTCATTTCAATTATCCCACTCGGATCAAGACCGTTTGTTGGTTCATCGAGAATGAGTAATTCTGGATCAGTGAGAAGGGCAGAAGCTAGCCCAAGTCTTTGGCACATACCAAGTGAATAGTTTTTGGCCTTCTTGTCAGCATTGTCCACAAGGCGTACGATTTTTAATACTTCGTCAATTCTACTCTTAGGAACATCTACCATTTTTCGAATTACCTCGAGGTTTTGTCGCCCACTGAGATGTTTGTAGATGGATGGGTTCTCTATAAGGGCACCGACTCTCCCGAGGATTTCGACTTTATTTTGTAGAAGCTCCTTTCCAAATAATTTTACTTGGCCAGGCTTAGAGTGAAATAAGTCTAGTAATATCCTGATGGTGGTAGTCTTTCCAGCACCATTGGGGCCAAGAAAACCGAAAATACTCCCCTGTGGTACATCGAGGTTGATTTGATCCAAGGCTTTGAAGTCTTTGAAATAGAAATCGAGGCCATGGGTCTGAATGATTGATTCTGACATATTTTGGATGTTTGATGGGATGACGTACCGAATGGGTGATTTGTTAACGTTCTTTTTTTATTTGATAATCTTGGCCATTGATTGACGGGGCAGGGGTGAGGGTTTATCGAATCGATGCGGTAACCAGTTCTGATCGGGGTATACTTTTACCTGCACCGCCATAAAAAGCGATCTATTGGTAAAGTTTTATCTTTCAAATCCGAAAATATAAGGTGATTAGTCCAACCTTTTTAGTTAATCAAATGTTATCGGCATATGGAACAAGCGAAAGCAGCAAAGAAGCCTAGAACCAAGGCGGATCCAGCTCAAAAAATAAAAGACGGATATATTAACCATGTCTTAGAACATGGAGCAAAACCCGCGTCTATTTTCAAGTTTGTAAAAGAACTGAAGATAAAGGAGGAGCTCTTTTACGATCATTTCAACTCATTCGACAATGTGGAAAAAGAGATTTGGTCTGATATCTTCGGAAGTACTATTCAGGCAATTATTTCAGACGAAGTATACAACGAGTATTCTTCACGTGAAAAGCTATTGGCATTCTTCTATACTTGGGTAGAGCACTTAAAGTCTAACAGAAGTTTTATTCTTCAGTCAGTTCCCAAGCAAATGAAACCTGAGATCACACCATATTACTTAGAGCATGTGAGGAAGGGTTTTAAGGAGTGGATAGGTGACCTATTACTTGAAGCAAAAGAAACAGATGAGGTAACTACTAGACCAATAATTAGTGACCGTTATGATGACGCCATTTGGTTGCAGTTTCTTTTCATCCTAGGCTTTTGGATGAAAGATGATAGTAAGTCATTTGAGAAGACAGATGCAGCAATTGAAAAGTCCGTTAACCTTGCATTTGATCTAATGGGCCGTGGTCCGCTGGATGCAATGGTCGATTTCGGCAAGTTTTTATTTCAGAATAGGAAATAACCACAAACAGGAGAAGGAGATGAAGGAGCAGTCGAAAATACCAACCTCAAAGGTTCAACGTGCCGCAAAATTTGTGACAACAGGCGCAAAGGTCGGAGGAAACTACATGAAGCACTATGCTAAAAAGGTAGTCAATCCTTCGATGTCCAAAGATGAACTGCATGCTGACAATGCACGTGATATCTATAATTCTCTAAGCGAATTGAAAGGAAGTGCATTGAAGGTAGCCCAGATGATGAGTATGGATAAAAACATGCTCCCAACTGCATATCAGGACAAGTTTTCGATGGCGCAGTACAGTGCTCCACCGTTATCATTTCCATTAGTCGTTAAGACTTTCCAACAGTATTTTAAGCAATCTCCTTCTGCCATCTTTGATACCTTTTCAAAGAATGCAAAGAATGCGGCTTCAATTGGCCAAGTACATGAGGCTACTAAAGGAGGAAAGAAATTAGCCGTTAAAATTCAATACCCAGGCGTAGCAGATAGCGTCAAATCTGACCTGAAATTAGTGCGTCCTTTCGCGGTTAGGTTAATGAGCTTGAACGAGAAGGATTTAGATCACTATATGGAGGAAGTCGAGACCAAGCTTATTGAGGAGACCGATTACCTGTTAGAGGTGGAGCGCTCTATTGAGATTTCTGAAGCCTGTGCACATATTGAGAACCTAAGGTTTCCAAAGTACTATCCAGAGTTATCGGCTGGACGAGTGATTACAATGGACTGGTTGGATGGAAAGGTTTTAAAGGAATTCATTCAAACTAATCCTAATCAAGAAACTAGAAATAAGGTAG
>DLQN01000096.1:800-2503 GCA_002477595.1 Roseivirga sp. UBA7431 | reverse complement strand
TTGGTGCCGCAAATTCATTGGGGCGCAATTTCATTTAGTGATCGTAGTGACTCGATTTTCCGCAAACATTCATAATCTGAATTGTCTAGTGTGATGCTAAATTGGAAAAGTCTACGAATTTCCAGTCATTCGAGTCACTAGATTAGACCTTTGAATTTTCTTCCCGTCTGAATGTCGAACCTCTTCCCAACTTGGATCATTGGCGATGAATTCTCTTATTTTAGAGTTAAATCTTGGTAATCCAGGGATATATTTGATACCCACCTCGTCCATGTCTTTTCTGAAGTAGATATATACTTCATTGAAAAGCTTTGCGTCGCGTTTTGGTACAGCTCTTCTTAAACCACCATCTTCTAGCCAGTTTCTCACGGTGTCCGCTTCTTTCATCCACTGGGTGGTTGCCTCTTGGCAAGAGGCTGGAACCGAGTAGTGGCCGTTTTTAAAGACTATTGCCGCTTCGCGGATGGCCTCTGAAATCAAAATGTCTCCCTGCTCTTTCATTAACTTTGTTTCAAAGTCTGAGATCCGCTCTTCAACAGGTATTGTTCGACTGAAGGGTATCACCAGCAGTCGGCGCTCGATCCCCGCATCTATGCCGCCTTTAAAACTTGGCAGTACATTAGTCGACAAAATATGCATAGCTCTGGGTTTGAACTCCACTGGCTCTTTGTAGATGATCTTTGCGGTAACAGGGTCTCCCGTAATTACAGCTTTGAATTTGTCCGATGAGATAGCTGCAGCGTTTGATAACTCATCAGACAGATTTGCTGACGCCCCGATTAACTTGGCCAGATATTGTTCTTTATCCATGTCACCTGGCGATATGCTACAAATGACACCATGCGGAAGTATACGCCTCAGCACCTCTTGAATGGTGGATTTACCATTCGCTGCAGATTGCCCATAAAGGATGAATGCTTTCGGTTCTTTTAACCGCGTCCCAACCCCACAGATAGAAGCGCCATACATTTGTAAGATTAAAGAGCCATACTCTTCGGACTCTGCACCAAAACACCCAGTGAATAATGTGTCTAAGAGACCTGAGTGAGCTGCGGTCACTCTTGGTCTATAGCTATATTGAAGGCAGAACCTCTGCCTTAGGTCAGCGTGATGTTGAAGTAGTTCAACGATACCGTCTTCTGAAATTTTAACAAAACCATTCAGCATGTTAACGCCCTTGGCAGCATTTTCGAAAAATCTGTTGCTGTTGAGCATTACTGAAAGTTCGTTAATGACGCCGTCGATAAATGCCTTGCTCAGTTTCAGCTTTGCTTTTTTAACTTTTGCGCCATCAAATTTGTGAATGGTTCGCCGAATTTCTATAGGAATGATCTCTTGCCAGGCAATTGTATTATAACCCCAAAAGCGGCCTTCATCAAAAATAACATTCTCAAATTGTTCTTTGAGTAGAGGTATAGTTTCTTTGGCCACTTCTATTTGGCTTCCTGTTTGGAACCCTGAACTTGAAAAGCTTGGCATGTATCCACGTTCTTTTGCACGTGCTACCAATGCACCAAAACCTGTCCTAACGGGCTTGAGCGAATTCCATGTTTTAATAACATCGTCCTTGCCAACATAATTTCTGGGCTTTTGGGCAGAGAATTTTCCCTCAGAAAAATCGAGAAATAGCGAAAGATAGTTTTCATCTAATGCCTTTAAAGCGTGCGCGGTCGCTATCCATTCTTCGCGTTCTGCTGGATCAA
>DLQN01000096.1:0-617 GCA_002477595.1 Roseivirga sp. UBA7431 | reverse complement strand
GCCATCCTCTTCAATCTGTTCCAATCGGGTCATGAAGGGAGAGGATTTAACGCCGCCCTTGACCTTTTGATGATAAAAACCGGGGAGTCGCATTACCCTAGGGAGATCGATGACACTTTTATCACCGTCAAAGGCTTTGATGAGAGCCTTCTGGGTTGGTGTGAAATCTTCTTTATTTAGGGTGCTCCGCCAGTAAGCATGCCATCTTCCTTCAGAGGACTCTACGATAATATGAGGTTCGCAATTATGCTCTAATACCGGTTCAATAGGAGCTCCATCTAAATCGACAAAGATTGCCCTGACAGCAACAACATTTTTGGCTTTGCGGCCTTTGAGGTCCGTTTGATTTATTGTGACGAAGATGCCAGCTCCCTTTTCTTGCAAACTGCGGAGCTGATCGAAATGTTCTCGTAGGGTGCCATTTAATTGCCTGGCCAAACTTTTGTCCCTGCGGCCTTGGTCATCATCAAATGTTTGGAATGTAAATTTCCCATTTGGTTCGAGTGCATCCAAGAAACGCTGTGCTACGTCAAAATTTGGATTCAATGAGGACGATCGCATTATTCTACGTCCTCATTTTGACTGGCTACACTTTTAAGCCATGCATCAATTGTGCT
>DLQN01000133.1 GCA_002477595.1 Roseivirga sp. UBA7431 | reverse complement strand
TATTTATTCTCTTCGAAAACATACGCAAACTCTCGTTTGAGCTGATTTAAAACTGTATCGCGAGCATAAATGGGCATGTCTCTTTTCTGAAGAAAATTGAAAGAACGAATATCATCCATTCCTGCAGTGTGATCTTTATGTTCGTGCGTAAATATGAGCGCATCAAGAGAGTTAATCCTTTCACGAAGGACTTGCTGTCTGAAATCTGGCCCAGAATCAATTATGAAGCTTTTATCGTCAATGGCAATGTGGATAGAGACACGAAGTCTTTTGTCTCGAAAGTCTAATGAACGGCAGACCTCACAATTACAGCCGATTACTGGAACTCCTTGCGATGTTCCCGATCCTAGAACAGTTATTTTCACAGTTCTAGGGTGGTTTGAGATAACTCCATTAATAGATTTGAGTTCTTTTCACTTAGCGAGGCCGGGTCAATTTCTATTGACTTGATAATATCAATGAGGCAATTGATCTTGCCTTCGGTAGTATAATACTTATTAACGATCGCTATTCTAGTCTCATTCAGCAGGCAATAACCAGATTTGAAATTGCCTTTCTCGTAACGTAATACATAGTCAGACTCAGCAAAAATATCCTCGAGTTTATTGAGAAAATGCTTTGTATAACGAATGGTCATTAATGCTTGTCTGTATACTTCTTAACTAGTTCAATCAATTTGTCGTAATCTAAAGGCTTTTGCATGTATTCGTTCATACCAGCTTCAAAAAACTCAGAAACTGGAAGATTTTTTGCATTTCCAGAGATGCCAATGATTGGTATATTAGCCTTTTTTGTCTTTCCTGATCGTATTTGCTTTGTGGCCGAGAGACCATCAAGCAGAGGAAGGTTAATGTCCATAATGACAAGATCATAATCTTCAGACTCAAACTTGTCTAATACAGCTTCCCCATTTTTCGCAGATGTGATTTTACAGTTTTCAAAAAGTAGAATTTTCTTCAGTAGATTCTGAATCACTGAACTGTCCTCAGCTACAAGAACTTTTTTGTAGACTACTTCCGTCATAATATTCATAGGTTAAGATTCAATTGCCTTGTATAATCGCTAAAAATATTGCTAGAATAGTCTGCGATTTCGTTGATTCTCTCGGCTAGCGAGATATCAATTTCGTTCTTCAAATCACTTTCAAGTTGCACTACTACTTCTGAAAGTTTGGCAAAACCTAAGGACCCAGCATTACCTTTAATGACATGCAAGATACTCAAAATTTCAGTATGATCGTCTGCGCTTTGTAAAAAGAGAAGCTTTTCGTTTAAAGTTTTAGTCTCTTCGACAAACTCATGATACAATTCTAACAATTCATCTGGTTGGGCATATCTTTTTAGCTCTTCAATTATTTTGAAATCAAAGTCAGCGTGAGTCTCTTCTTCATTTAAAGATGCTTTTTCATTTAATTCATCCAACCAGTATTGGACCGTGTTTTTGAGCACATCTGGCTTAACAGGCTTTGCAATGTAATCGTTGAAGCCATACCTGATAAACTTGTCGCGTGCTTTACTATCCGAAAAAGCAGTAATGGCAAGAATAGGTATTTCAAAACCTAAGGCTTTCCTTATCCTATCATGACACTCAAAGCCATCCATTTTTGGCATTTGTATGTCTATCAAGGCTAGGTCGATAGCTTGTGCATGTGCAATTTCTAGACCTTTGAAACCATCTTCTGCTAAATGAACAGTTCTATCTAGATTTTTCAAGACAGTTTTCACATATTTACGGTTGATCTCATTGTCATCAATTACTAAAATTGATCCTTTGATGTCTTTCATTAGCGTGTGTTCTATCAAGATAATATATTTAGTCCTATTTTCTAAAATTCAGCATGCCAAAAAAGCATTTGATTTGTATTGTTGGGCCAACGGCTGTCGGTAAAACGGCTGTGGGTATAACGCTGGCAAGCGCATTTGAGACAGAGATAGTTTCGGCAGATTCAAGACAGTTTTATAAGGAACTTGAAATAGGTACAGCTAAGCCTAGCTTGAACGAGCTGAGTGAAGCCCCCCATCATTTTATAAATTCTTTGTCGATTCACGATGCCTATGATGTCGGTAAGTATGAGCAAGAAGCGATGGCTAAGCTTGAAGTATTATTTCAAAATAACGATGCGGTCATTCTGGTTGGAGGCTCTGGCCTCTTTGTAAATGCCGTTTGTGTGGGGTTGGATGATCTGCCAGATGTTAAGCCGAATGTGAGGGCCGAATTGAATGCTGAGCTAAAAATGGGAGGGCTAGACCGACTTAATGAGGAACTGAAGTCTGCAGACCCAGAATATTATGAAATAGTTGATCTCAAAAACCCCCAACGCGTAATTAGAGCATTAGAAGTAATTAGGTCTACGGGTAAGAAATTTTCTGAATTTAGGAAAAGGCAACCTGCTAATAGACCATTCAATGTGATAACTATTGGACTTGAATTAGACAGAGAGGTGCTATACAACAGAATCGACCAAAGAATGGATGGGATGATTGTTGAGGGGCTTTTTGAAGAGGCAAAGCGTCTTTATGAGCACAAAGACTTGAATCCATTGCAGACGGTTGGTTATAGCGAGATCTTCGCTTACCTAGATGGTCGTTACGATAAAGAGGAATCAATTCGCCTACTCAAGCGTAATTCAAGGAGGTATGCGAAAAGGCAATTGACATGGTTTAAGCGTAATCCGGAGACTGTCTGGTTCGATCCA
>DLQN01000132.1 GCA_002477595.1 Roseivirga sp. UBA7431 | reverse complement strand
TAATTGGCCGCTTGTAGTAGTCTCGTTAAGATACTTTCGACATCCTCACCAACATATCCAGCTTCCGTAAGCACGGTCGCATCTGCAATGCAAAACGGTATTTGTAATATTTTAGCGAGTGTCTTAGCGATATAGGTTTTACCCGTTCCAGTTTCACCTACCATTATGATATTGGACTTTTCAATCACTATATCGTCTGGGTCGGACTTCTGAATCAATCGCTTGTAATGATTATAAACAGCAACCGAGATAACTTTCTTTGCCTCATCCTGACCAACAACATATTGGTCAAGATACTTCTTCATATCGATAGGCTTAATCAAGTTGAATTTTGGAGAATCTGCAGACGTCTTCGTCTTTAATTCTTCAGATAGAATTTGATTTGCCTGAGTGATACAATGATTGCAGATATGGGCATGAATGCCTGAGATCATAAGATCTACATCTTTCTTGTTACGCCCACAGAATGAGCACGTCACCTCGGCCATATTGCTTTTATTTTCTTTCAAGTACTTCGTCTATTAGACCGTAAGACTTCGCATCAGCAGACCTCATCCAATAATCCCGGTCAGAATCATTTTCGATTTTGTCATATTTCTGGCCAGTGTGATGCGCTAAAATTTCATAAAGGTCTTTTCTAAGCTCTTGCATTTGCTTCAAAGTAATCTCCATATCGCGAGATTGTCCTTGCATTCCACCACTTGGTTGGTGAATCATTATACGTGAATGCTTTAAAGCAGCTCTCTTTTTAGCAGCTCCACCAGCAAGAAGTACCGCACCCATAGAAGCAGCCATACCAGTACAAATAGTAGCTACATCAGGTTTTACGAACTGCATGGTATCATACATGCCTAGCCCTGCATAAACTGAACCTCCTGGACTGTTGATGTACATTACAATATCTCTATTAGGATCAACAGACTCCAAGAATAATAGCTGAGCTGTAATGATGTTGGCGACATTATCGTCAACCCCCATTCCTAAAAAGATGATTCTATCCATGATCAATCTTGAAAAAACATCAATCTCCGCAAAACGCGTAGGACGCTCCTCAATAACAGAACGAGTCATGTTTTCAATGTGATTTGAATAATCATCTATAGCCGACCCACTAACCCCTTGGTTGTGAATGGCGTACTTTCTAAATTCTTTCCCGTCAATCATTCTTTTTTGTAAACCTTAATCTAACAAAATTAAAAAAAAAGTCCTCTTTAAGAAGGACTTTCACTTAACATATTAAATAGGTGAGAAGTTCGGACTATGCCCCAACTATTTCCTTGAACTTGTCAAGACTAACTTTTTTCGCCTTGATTTCGATGTTTTCTTTCACGAAACCTAAGACCTTTTCTTGCTGAACTTGCTCGGCCATTTTCATGTAGTTCTCACCTTTTTCACCTTGCAGATAGTTTTCTACGAAAGAATCCATCTGATCACCAAGTTGACCAAGTCCAGAACCCATGAACTGGGCTTCAATCATTTTACGAGTAGCTTCCTTAATATCGTTATGCTCAGGTTTGATCTCATTATCCTGTGCCACCTGACCAGAAATCAAATTCCATCTTAGCTGATCAGCATAAAGGTCGTACTCCTTAGCAATGTCTGCATCAGTAACCTTTCCTTGACCAGAAAGCTTGAGCCATTCCTTTAAGAATTCATCTGGAAGACTGATTTTCGTTTTCTTGATGAGCTCATCTTGGATTGTTTTATTCAACCAAGCATCAGTCTCTCTCACGTAGTTCTCACTAACGGTGTCGATTACTTTTGCCTTGAACTCTTCTTCAGACTTCACTACGTCTGGTCCAAAAGTCTTGTCGAATAATTCTTGATCAATATCAGCAAGCTCTTTTCTGTTGACATTTTTCACTTCGAACGTGAACTTCATGTCCATGCCTTCAATTTCATCAGCAGTTTTACCGATTTGTGCTGCTTGCTTAGTGGCGTCTTTGTAGAGCTTAGAAAGATCAACTTTAATCTGATCTCCTTTTTTCTGTCCAACGAATTTCTTAGCGTTAGCAGATGATATTTCGCTTGGATCAACTGTAGAGTCGTGACTGAAATCACCTTCACCTGTAAATGTTCCGAAAAGGATATCTCCAGCTTCACTCACCTCAGGATTAGTCATTTTACCGAATTGCGTTCTAACGTTTTCCATAGTCTCTGCAACTACTTTATCGTCTACTTCAATTTGGTAAGAAGTAACTTTTACTTTCTTATCAAGTGCTACGGTAAATTCATCAACCAAACCAACATTGTATTCAAACTCGAAGTCTACTTGGTTTTCCCAATCGGTAGCATCGATTTTTTGTTGGTTAGGAAGTGGCTCGCCTAATATCTTCAACGCATTGTCTTTGATATAGTCTTGAATGGCGTGACCTACTACATGGTTAATTTCCTCTATCAAGATAGACTTACCGTACATCTTTACGATTACGCTTTTCGGCACCTTACCGGTTCTGAAACCTTTGATCTGCGCCTTCTTGCTATAATCTTTGATTTTTTCGTCTACTTTCGATTGATAATCAGCCTCGTTTAATTTAACTTTAATTGAGGCTAAATTCGAATCTTTTTTGTCTAACGTGATATCCAATGTCTTACAGTTTTATGTCAACATAAATAAAAACCCTCAAATCTTTCGACTGAGGGTTCTTTCGGTGCGGATGGAGGGACTCGAACCCCCATGCCCTGAGGCGCTAGATCCTAAGTCTAGTGCGTCTACCAATTTCGCCACATCCGCAGGCACTTTGAAATGGAATGCAAAGCTAAAAGATTTACTTTTAAATCAACAACTCAACCGCTAAATTTTTACTAAAAATTCCTGCTAATTCCTCCATAACTTTATACCATGATCGCTGTCGATAGAGAAGAAGAAAGAAAGGAGATAATCAGGAGATATCGTAAGCTACTGAGAAAGGCTAAGCCTTTTCTTAAGGATGATGATGCCAAGCTCATAAAGAAGGCATTCAACACTTCGGTAGAAGCGCATAAAGAGATGCGTAGAAAATCTGGTGAACCTTATATATACCATCCCTTAGCTGTTGCGCAAATTTGCGTGGAAGAAATTGGGCTAGGCACTACCTCTATTGTCGCAGCGCTATTACATGATGTCGTTGAGGATACAGATATCGAGCTCGATGAAATTGAAGAACAATTCGGACCAAAAGTTGCCAAGATCATTGATGGCCTGACAAAAATTTCAGGAGTATTCGATCATGGTAGCTCACAACAAGCCGAGAACTTCAGGAAAATGTTACTTACTCTCTCTGAGGATGTAAGAGTAATTCTTGTAAAGTTGGCTGACCGACTGCATAACATGAGAACCCTTGGGAGTATGCCTCGGCATAAGCAACTTAAAATTATTTCTGAGACAATATATCTATACGCTCCTCTGGCGCATCGTTTAGGGCTTTATGCTATTAAATCAGAGCTTGAAGATCTGTGGTTGAAATATTCAGAGCCTGAAGTCTATCAAGGAATTGTCTCTAAAATTGCTGAGAATAAAGGTTCAAGGACCCGTTTTATTAAAAATTTCATGAGTCCTATAATGGATGAAGTTATTAAGACAGGATTGTCATTTGAGGTAAAAGGCAGGCCTAAGTCCATCCATTCTGTATGGAATAAAATGAAGAAACAGGACATCCCTTTTGAAGAGGTGTTTGACCTGTTTGCCGTAAGAATCATTGTCGATACTCACAAAGATCTAGAAAAAGCAGCCTGTTGGCAGGTTTATTCAATTGTCACAGATTTCTACCAGCCAAATCCAGATAGGTTGAGAGATTGGGTCAGCACCCCAAGGGCTAACGGATATGAATCACTGCATACCACAGTAATGAGTCGTACAGGTAAATGGGTAGAGGTTCAAATTCGGACCAAGCGGATGGACGAAATTGCAGAAAAGGGCTATGCCGCTCATTGGAAATACAAGGATGGGATGGTCAGTCCACAAGAGTCTGGATTAGAACTATGGGTAGAAAAGGTTCGTGAAATGCTGGAGGGTAACGATACCAACGCGATCGAATTTGTCGATGACTTCAGGTCGAACTTGTTCAATGAAGAAGTATTTGTCTTTACGCCAAAAGGGGATTTAAAAATTCTGCCAAGTGGTTCGACATCCTTAGATTTTGCATTTGACATTCATACAGAA
>DLQN01000097.1 GCA_002477595.1 Roseivirga sp. UBA7431 | reverse complement strand
GTTAAAGAAAGTACTTTACTCATAAACTATCTCCAATATAGTTTGCTATTGCAATGGGTCCGCAACCTGAATCCTTAATTTATTCCTTTTCCAGCGTCAAGGTATAATTACCCGAGATACCCGACCTTACTCCACCGTCTGTGTAGGTAAAGGTAAATACCAAGCGACTAGATGATTGTGATTGAATATTCAGTGTTTTCCCTTCAGATAAGACCAGGCTATTCTTATTCTCTGAGTCCCAGTCCCATGTGCCACTTGCACTGAACAAGTCTCCCGCATTAGTCGTGCGGTATATTTTGTCCTGACCATTGGTATCACTGTCAAGGCTAATCTTAAAACCAACAAAGTTCAAAGAACGGTCTACCCCGTCAACTATAATCCCTCCTCCTGCAGCTGGCAAGTACCAATCGCCATTCAAAGCCAAAGCTTCTTCGTCTACAGGAATAGGATCAGAGCCTCCACATGCTGATAGCATGACTAGTCCTATCAATACTATAATAGAATGCTTCATCATTGACTTCATTATTTATTGATTATAATTTTCTTGATTTGCCTACCCTTGGAGCTGTCTATGAGTAACAAATAAATACCCGTTTTATAGTTACTTACATTGACGGACAACTGTTTTTCTTTAACCTCTTTGCGCTGCCAGAACAGGCTCCCTCCCATATCTACCAAGCGCAGCTTCGCTACTGCTGCAGGTGAATTAGAAAGATCAATGTTGAGCACATCACTAGCTGGGTTAGGATAAACCTTCACCTCTTCAGCATCTAGATAAGCATCGTCTATGCTTGTGACCAATAGTCCTGCACCTGTTAGGTTGATCTCTTCCACTCCGTTATTTGAAGTGATTGTCATTACCCCTTCATAGCTCTTAGCCTCAACAGGGGTAAAAGTAATTGCTAGTGATTCTGACGATCCGGCCGCTACACTTATGGCGCTCTGGTCGATGCTGTATCCTTCAGGCATGGTGATTCCCTCAATATTCAAGGTACCACTTCCAGTGTTTTCCAATAATAAACTCTTCACCTGTTCATCTCCCAAAATAAGTTCATCGAAGTTTATAGTTTCAGGTAGTGTGTAAACAGGGCCTATCACGGTAATAGTTCTAGATACTTCAACTGCAGCATTGCCACTAGCATCACTCACGTTGTAAGTAACAGTATACGTACCTATAGTTGAAGCATCGACATTATTAACAGTTACAATATCATCTGTAATATCACCATCATAGTTATCAGATGCAGTAGCCCCCGCATCATTGTAAGTTGTTCCTACTTCAATATCAACGGTTGCATCTCCTAATAGTGAAATAACTGGTAGTGCAGTATCAACTACTTGAACGGTTAGTATAGACGAAATTTCCGTTCCGGAGTTATCGATAGCAATATAAGTAATGGCGTACTCACCAAGCCTACTCGAATCAACAGTTCCCAAATATGATACATCTAGATCGGTGTAAGCATCAGATGCTGTCGCGCTCGGGTAATTAAACTCATCACCTACTTCAATTTGAACTGTATTTCCACCAGAGATTTTTATCGTAGCATAACACTCTTTAGAATCGCCAGATATATTCCAACCTAAATTACTTATGATGAAGCCTCTTTCTGACGTGGCTATACAATACTTTAAACCAGACACAGCAAAAGATTGATTCTTAGGTAGAGCTTCGCCGTTATTGATTTTTTTAGATAAACCAATTAAAAAATTATCATAGTTAATAAGAGACATTCCCGAAGAAGTTAGAAAACCACTCATATCTGTTGCGCTTGAGAAATCCCAATTACTTATATCTTGATCGAATACGTCTGCGCCAGAAAATGATTGATTAAAATTTGAGACATTTGCTACATCCCAAGAGGAGATATCAGAATTAAATAAATCTGCATTGTCAAACATTCTGTACATGTCTGTATTACTAGATACATCCCATGATGAAAGGTCTTGATCAAAAACGCGTGCCTGCAAAAACATTTCTCTCATATTTCTTACATTGGAAACACGCCATGCTGATATGTCTTGGTTAAAGTTCCAGTTTGTATGAAACATAAAAGACATATCCTCAACATTAGATGTGTTCCAAGTTGAAATATCTCCGTCAAAATTATTGGCTTCTCTAAACATGCTACCCATGCTTGTGACATTAGATGTATTCCAACTATTTAAATCTTGGTTAAAACTTAAAGCATGAAAAAACATACCAGCCATGTTCGTGACATTTGATACATCCCAACTATTTAAAGGTTGATTAAAGGATTCGGCACTCCTAAATGCACTGCTCATGTTAGAAACATTTGAAACATTCCAAGAGGAAATATCTTGATTAAAAGATTTGGCCAAATAAAACATTTCTCTCATTGACGTAACTTTTGAAACATCCCATGAACTAATATCCCCATTGAAATTTTTAGCTCCAGAAAAAACGAATTCCATATTCGTAATATTAGAAGTATTCCAATTATCTAAATCTTGATTGAAGGAATCTGCACCAACAAACACATTCTTTAGACTAATTACCTTAGAAATATCCCAATCATTTAATGGCTGATTAAATGAATCTGCATTGTAAAAAATCTCTTCAATATCTGTAACATTCGAAATATCCCAATCACCAATCGGTTGATTAAAAATATCTGTTCCCGAAACAAAACCCTTTAGAGATGTAACATTTGAAACATCCCACTTTGAAATATCAGAATTAAATGAATTCGCATTAGTAAACATAGAGTTCATTGTGGTAACAGATGATACGTCCCAATTACTAACATCTCCACTAAAGGCTTCAGCTGAGGCAAAAGTGTAAGACATGTCACTAACACTAGAAACATCCCATTTACTAATGTCTTGATCAAATTCAAGCGCAATCATAAAAAGTCTAGACATATCAGTCACATTAGAAGTGTTCCAATTATCCAATGGCTGATTGAATACTTTTGCCTCGTAAAACATGTGCGTCAGAGAAGTGGCTCTAGATATATCCCAATTATTTAATGGCTGATTAAATGAAATTGCCGTTGCAAACAATAGATTAAAATATTTGATGTTACTTACATCCCAATCGTTTAAAGGTTGATTAAATGCAATTGCGTTATTAAAAAAACCACCAATTCCAGGTGCAAAATTTAAACTGCCATATCCTCTTTGCTTATAAACTGCATCATTATCAACCCTTGATATATCCCATGAATTTACCTTTTGATTAAAATATCTTTGGTTACTAAACATTCCAGTAAAGTCTTTTACATTAGAGACATCCCAAGAGGAAACATCCTGATTAAAATTCCCACCGCAACCATTACATAAAGGGTCAATCAAAGATGTTGAGATTCCGGGAGTGTATTCAGCTGAAGCACTAAACATATATCTCATATTAGTGACATTGGAAACATCCCAGTTAGAAACATTACCATTAAATGCATCTGCATCTCGAAACATATAAAACATATCGGTTACCTTAGACACATCCCAGGCGGTGTAGGTTACCCCATCTGAATTTGTCACTTGCTGTGTATTAATATCTTGATTAAAAACAGAAGCTCTAGCAAACATTTCTTGCATGGATATAACATTTGAGGTATTCCATTTGTCTAGTGGCTGATTAAAACTCGTCGCAAAATTAAATAGACGATACATATCAGTAACATTTGAAACATCCCAGTCATTTATGTCATCATTAAATGTGGATTTTTTATAAAATAATTCTGACATATCAGTAACCTGTGAAACATCCCAGTCTGAAATATGCCCATAATAAGGGTTATTATCGGCGTCAGTAAATTGAGCTTGGTTAGGATTTGCTATCCACTGATCAACAGCTTCATAAATACTATTATTGGTTAATGCATCCTGAGAATACATTGCGTGGGGGATCAAAATAAGTAGAATCAGCAGATTTTTCATGAAAACAGTGTTTGATCAAAAGTATTAAAGTTGAGTTCTTTTGAGTTATGTAGTTGAGCCAATAATAATTGCTAATGATGCAACAATTTCCATGTAGTTAAGCACTCCCCAATGAATAGACTCAATATACCAACATACAATTTTAATTATTGATTTTGATTTGTGCTGCCTTTTTTTAAAAATATACTCATCGAGTTATTCGTTTTTGGTGTGATGTGCTTTTTAATTATTATTCACTATATGTGTTTTAATCCTCTGCAAATGTTCCGATTCGTTAATTGAAGAAGACAGCTAAGGGGTAAGTAGTATTTTATTTACTTCCATCCTGAAGCTATTCATTTCTAACTTCACTTGAGATTCTGCCAAATACGTAGATATTGATTTCTTTGAATAGAACCTGCCTCTTAAAAATGACCCATCAAACCTTAGAATAGTGCTGCAGTTTCTTTCAATATGGGGAGCGAAAAAAGAAAAGGTCAGCAAATTGCTGACCTTTTTTTATGCCTTAGTGGCATTAGCTTGACTTTTCTTTAAATGTGAGTTTACTCTTAATACTGAAAGAAAGATTAAATAAACCCAAGGACCTCCATGAAGCAACAGATCAAAGTAGTCCATAGGCTGCATTCCGGATGCACCCCCTAAAACCCATCTAATTTTACCTACTAAATGAGGCTCCGGCACAAAAGGCGCTAAACCCAAGGTTAAACTCAATATGAGTGCTAGTCGAATCCTATTGTTATCGGCTTTCATAAAAGTCATTTATAATGGTTACGCATACTTTTATGCAGCACTAAATCTATTCCAAGCAGAAATTCCACCTTCCAAATTATAAAGCTTTTCAAAACCCATATCGCCCATTGCCTTACAGGCATTGCCGCTTCGGTTACCACTTCTGCAGTATACCAAATAGGTTTTTGATTTATCTAATTTGGCAACCTTCTGTTGAAAAGAAGGATCAAAAAAGTTAATCATCTTATGTCCAGGAACAGCACCATCATTTAGTTCTTCAGGAGTCCTTACATCTAAAACAACACTATTTTTTTCCCTCATTAATTCAGCAAACTGAGCTGCACCAACATTTTCGTATTTCTTATTCGTTTTAAATATTCCAAACATATCTATCGTACAATTAAGTTGAAAAGAAGACTTTATGAAATGCCGCTTCTCAACACTGTTTAATTATTGAATCAATTTCTTTATTCTGACGGCAAGTAGCACTCAAATAAAAGATCAAATGGTAACAAATGTTACCTTCATGATTAAGGAAGGTGTTTTGATCAAATACTTTTTACAGACTTTCGTTAACTTCACATCATGCAAAGATTCGTTCTGCTCTTATGTCTTGTTTTTGGTTTGTCTTCCTGTGGAGGATTGGACCAGGTATTTGCTCCTGCAAAACAAGAAAAGGATCCAACTAAGCCCAATATCACACTTGATGGTGATAAGCTTGATAGCGCTGATACTATCCCTGATGCTGACTTGAAAGAGAAAAAGAATTTCTACTATGGCGAAAAAACCAAGAAAGCCTTCACGCGTAAAGAAGGCCGTACTTCTATAACCTTTGAGTTATTTAACATCATTAAAGAACCGGTGAAAGTTGACAACTATGTAAGACAAATCTACTATCACGACAGTCAGAAAGGAGAAGTAGTTGCCGTAACGGGTAGAGGACAGACCATAGAGAGAGTGCTTCACGGACCCTATAAGAAGACTATTAATGAGAATGTGGTTGAAGAAGGCATGTACCGCTATGGCGCTAAGCATGAAACTTGGATGTACCAGAAAACGGATTCGATACTCTACGATAAAAGGCATTACACCAAAGGATGGTATAGAGATTCGGAAATCGTTTACTATGACGAAGATCAAAAAACTAAGATCAAAGAAGTAATCCCTTACCAATATGGCAAGAAAGAAGGAGAGTACTACCTATTCTTTCCAAGCGGAAACATTGCAGTAAGAGGGAGGTATGAGTTTGATAAAAAAGTGGGTGTCTGGGAAGAGTTTCACAACTTCCCTCGCGTAGTAAGAATTAAAAAGGAAATACAATACCCGCCTGAGTTTCACCTCAAAAACTTCAATGCCTATGTTCGGAAAGAGTGGAATAGAAATTCAACCCCTACTTATATCGCACCAGCAAAAAATCAATAAAAGGCATCTTTAAGATGTAATATCTCTTCTTCCGATTGATTACTGATGATTGCCACAATATCAAAACGGAGATCATCAGACCAGTCCACCTCCAACATATATTGTTCCGCTGCTCTTATGATTGCTGCCTTTTGAGCCTCGGAAACGAATGACTCTGGCTGGCCGAATATTCGGCTGCTACGTGTTTTCACTTCTACAAAAATCAAAAGCCCATCTTTCTGACAAATCAAATCAATTTCAGACTTCTTAAAGCGGTAGTTTTTTTCAACAACTCGATACCCTTGCCTTACAAGGTATTCAGCGGCTAAATTTTCTCCTTTTCTACCAAACGTTTGCATGGATATGAATGTGACGATCCTTAATTTAGGCATTAATTTCTGCTAACTTCGATTCCTCGAATTTTCAATAATAAATATGCTCAAATCCATTAACCCGACTCAGACTAATAGCTGGCATAAACTTCAGACTCATTTCAACGCAATGAGTTCAGTTCAAATGAAGCAGCTTTTTGATGCTGACCCTGAAAGATTCGATAAGTTTTCTGCTCAATTCAACGCAATACTTATTGACTTTTCTAAAAACATTATCACAGATGAAACCATAGGCTTACTTGTTTCATTAGCGGAGGAATGTGATTTAAAAGAAGCCATTCAAAGCAAGCTTGATGGCCAACCCATCAATGCCACTGAAGGGAGATCTGTATTACATACCGCATTGCGAAACAAATCGGATAGACCGATTTTAGTTGACGGAAAAGACGTAATGCCAGATATCAAAGCAGCCTTAGCGAAAATGAAAATCTTTGCCGATAAGATAACCTCGGACAAGTGGCTTGGATATACTGGCAAACCCATCAAAAGCATCGTCAATATTGGCATTGGTGGCTCAGACCTGGGGCCTGTTATGGTGACAGAAGCCTTAACCCCTTATGCGACACATGGTATTAAAACCCATTTCGTTTCCAATGTAGATGGCTCACATATCTCAGAAGTTCTAAAAAAGGTAAATGCTGAAGAAACGCTCTTTATGATCGCTTCGAAGACTTTTACCACACAAGAAACTATGACCAATGCGCATACTGCTCGTACGTGGTTTTTAGATCAAGGTGCGTCAGAAAGTGACATAGCAAAACACTTTGTCGCACTATCAACAAATGCTCATTCTGTTAGTGAATTCGGCATTGATACTGCCAATATGTTTGAGTTTTGGGACTGGGTAGGCGGACGTTATTCATTATGGTCCTCTATCGGTTTATCCATAGCCTGCACAATTGGCTTTGACAATTTTGACGAATTACTAAGTGGTGCTTTTGAAATGGATGAACATTTCAAAAATGAGGCATTCGATCAGAATATCCCTGTGATCTTAGCCTTAATCGGGTTATGGTATGGAAACTTTTATGGTAGTGAATCTGAAGCGATTTTACCTTACGATCAATACATGCATCGTTTTGCAGCATACTTTCAACAAGGCAACATGGAAAGTAATGGAAAGTCGATTGGCCGCGATGGAAAACCAGTCAACTACCAAACTGGGCCTATCGTTTGGGGCGAACCAGGAACGAATGGTCAGCACGCCTTTTACCAGCTCATTCACCAAGGGACAAAATTAATTCCATGCGATTTTATGGCGCCAGCTCAAAGTCATAACACATTGGGTGATCACCATCCAAAATTGCTTTCAAACTTCTTCGCACAAACAGAAGCGTTGATGACAGGAAAGTCTAAGGTAGAGGTTGTCAAAGAGCTTGAGCAGCAGGGTAAGTCAAAAGAAGAAATTGAAGAATTGGCTCCATTCAAAGTTTTTGAAGGAAATAGACCTACTAATAGTATCCTATTTGAAAAACTCACCCCTAGAGTACTAGGTAGCTTGATCGCTATGTACGAACATAAAATCTTTGTTCAAGGTGTGATTTGGAACATCTATAGCTTCGATCAATGGGGCGTAGAACTCGGTAAAGTACTAGCGAAGCAAATCTTACCAGAATTATCAGGAAATGAGAAAGTTAGTAGCCATGACAGCTCAACAAATGGACTCATCAATACATATAAGAAAATGAGAACCTCATGAGCGAAAAGAGCTACCTATATCCGCTAAAATTCGAAACCATTTTTAAAGAGAAGATCTGGGGAGGAACAAAAATCAGAGACATTCTAAATAAGGACTTTTCTCCATTAAAAAACTGTGGTGAAACATGGGAGATTTCTGGTGTCCCCGGAAACCTAAGTAAAGTTTCTGAGGGGAATTTAAAAGGCCGTACACTACCTGATCTTATCTCTGAATATAAAGAGGACCTTGTTGGTTCTAAAGTATATGCACAGTACGGAAATGAATTCCCTCTCTTGGTTAAGTTTATCGATGCTGCCGAGGACCTTTCTATTCAAGTTCATCCAAATGATAAATTGGCAAAGGCTAGGCATAATTCGTTAGGTAAAAGCGAGATGTGGTATGTATTTCAAGCAGATGAGGGCTCTAAATTGATTAGTGGCTTTAATAAAGACACCAATCAACAAGAATACTTAGAATACCTCAACAGCGGTAGGCTCACTGACCTTCTAAACTATGAAGATGTTAAGAGTGATGATTGCTTCTACTTGCCAGCAGGTAGAGTCCACACTATTGGTAAAGGGCTTCTTTTGGCCGAAATACAACAGTCTTCTGATGTTACCTACCGTATTTACGATTTTGATCGAACTGATGATGAAGGTAACAAGCGAGAACTTCATACAGAGGAAGCGATAGAAGCACTAGACTATCAATCCCATTCTGATTACAAAACAAGGTATACTTCCTGCCTCAATGAGGTTGTTCCATTAGTCGAGTCTCAGTACTTTCAGACCAACCTTTTAGACTTCACTACTGGTATTATTCGAGAGCATTATGAATCAGACTCTTTTATCATATACACCTGCCTAGAAGGTGAAGCAGAAATCGTTACTCAGGGGCATAGCACAAAAATATGTATGGGAAATGCTGTTTTAGTGCCTCGAAAATTCCCAGAAGTACACATACGGGCTAAATCTGGTTTCAAAATGTTGGAAACCTTCATCCCTTAATCTACTTTTGAGTATGGCTGGAAAGAAGAATATGAAGATGTTCTCGGCCACGTTCTTAAGTATGAAAGACAATAGCGTGGTCAAGAAAGAGTTTCTTGCGCGTAATCACACCTCTGCTCAACGAAAAGCAAACAGACAGATAACGAAGTACGTTCGTGTATTGACTGTAGAAGCCGTTGGAGATCATGAGAAAGCGGCCTAATTTAGCGTGTATATGTGGCCCCGTGAACGCAATAGAACATGAGCATTCCTTCTAATAAGACAGTTGACGTAATTAATCTAGGTACTGATGACTACAAGCGTGTGTGGGATTATCAGGAAACAATATTCAAAAAAACGGTTGATCTAAAAATTGTCAACCGAAAGACTGAGTACCCGGAAAATCAAATTGCTACAAGCAACTATCTTATTCTTTGTGAACACCCTCATGTTTATACTCTAGGGAAAAGTGGTTCCATTGATAATTTGCTCCTTGACGATCAGGGACTGAAAGATCATAATGCCCAATTTTATCGAATTAACAGAGGCGGTGATATTACATATCACGGTCCAGGCCAACTTGTGGCCTATCCAATCTTAGACCTTGATAATTTCTTTAATGATATTCACAAGTACTTAAGGTACCTCGAAGAGGCTGTAATTATGACACTGGCCGATTTTGGCCTGCCCGCAGGAAGAATTGATGGATTAACTGGTGTATGGATTGACTTTGAAGAAGGTGCAAAAGACCCTCGAAAAATTTGCGCTATGGGTGTGAAGTCTAGTCGATGGGTGACTATGCATGGCTTAGCACTTAACGTAAGTACGGATCTCTCCTACTTTGGACACATAGTTCCGTGTGGAATAGATGACAAAGCAGTGACATCAATGAACAAAGAACTCGGTAAGCACGTAGACATGTCTGAAGTTCAAGAAAGACTAACCTATCACATTGCTGAAGTCTTCGAAATGGACATTACCAAATCCGATGCACTCTAAGAAACTCTACTCTTACATCCTGCCACTATTTTTTCTAATCGCAATCGTTAGTGCGTTCGGCCTAAGAGATCAAATCGTAAACAACCACTCCATTCATATCAGCTCCCATGATAAACATAGAGGTGTTTGCTGGGTAGGCGGCCCTGGCCTAGTTGATTCAACGATGCTTCTAGCCTTAGCCGAAAATAACGTCAACTGGATATCTCAAACACCATTTGGCTGGCAAAGAGGCTATAATAACCCTCAAATCGGAAATAACATTGGCAATGATAAAGCATGGTGGGGAGAAAGAGACGAAGGCCTCAAGTCCACTACTCGCATGGCCCGAAAATACGGGATAAAAACTATTATGAAACCTCACATTTGGCTTCGCGATAATGAAGGAAAATGGCGAGGAGAGATATCTATGAATTCTGAGGAAGACTGGAAAAAATGGTTTGCTGATTATGAAAAATTCATTCTACACTATGCCAAACTAGCAGAAGCAGAAAAAATGGAGATGCTGTGCATCGGTACTGAACTACATAAAACCTGTATCGAAAGAGAGCAGGATTGGAGACAACTCATTACGAAGATCAGAGCAGTATATTCAGGTGAATTGACATATGCCGCTAATTTTTCGGAGGAGTTTGAAGAGGTTGCCTTTTGGGACGAATTAGACTATATAGGCGTGCAAGCCTACTTTCCTGTAGCAACTAGCGAAAACCCTACATTGGAAGAAGCAAGACAAGGCTGGCAGCCACACCTAAAAAAGCTAGAAGCTTTTTCTAAAAAATACCAGAAACCAATTCTGTTTACTGAAGCTGGCTACAAGAGCACCAAAAACGCTGGAATTGAGCCATGGGTTTGGCCACAAAGACTGAGCGAAGAAGAGCGTCAAGATGTTTACTCCGAAAAAACTCAAGCTACGCTTTATGAAGCCATGTTCCGTGAGGTATTCGATCAACCTTACATTGCTGGAATCCATCTTTGGAAATGGTACCCTTCACAGAGGGAAAGGTCACAAAACACTTCGGAGAGACAAAGACAATTTTATAATATTGACTTCACACCCCAGGGTAAATTAGCTGAGAAAGTCATGTCAGAATGGTTTGCTAAATACAATCAATAACGTTTCAATTTCTATTTTTGTAGCATGAAGAAGGACATTCAAATGCCTAAGGTTACTGGTGTGAAACTGTGCATCGGAAAGAGTACAAATGAACTAGGAGAAAGTGAATGGTATGTGTACTTAATCAACAAGAACCTGATTGAGTTGACCGATGTCATGGTTGTATCCAAGGGCTACGAAAGCGGTGACAAGGATGCTCGCCAAACTTCAAAGTTAAGGCACATGATCAAACAGGTGGCACCACAAAGCGCAGCAAAAGTAGAGGCCATTAGCCCTGAAGTATTCTCCTTTTACAACGAGTTTTGGGTGAGCTATTACATCATTAATGAACTGTTCGACAAGAAGTTCATTGTTGCACCTTTTCAAGAATTTGAACTCGAGACAATAGAAGAAATTGACCTAGAAGGCCGTTTAGCGACTTGACTTCATGTGATTGTTCTCATATATTGTGTGAACACACATGAAAGACATACACAACATCTTGTTTCTAGACATAGAAACTGTACCCGTATATCGGAGTTTTGATGAACTCCCAGATCGTTTTCAATCCCTTTGGATTAAGAAAGCAAAATTCCTCAGAGACACGGATGACCGCACACCCCAAGAGCTTTACGAAAGGGCAGGAATCTATGCAGAATTTGGAAAAATTGTCACCATAGCTGTTGGCTATTTTGTGCCTCAAGAAACTGAGGTGTTAAACTTCAGGATCAAAGCTTTCGCTAACCACGATGAAAAGGCTTTACTTGAAGATTTTTCAGTATTACTGAACGAGCATTTTAACACCCAGAAAGTTCGATTATGTGCGCACAACGGAAAGGAATTCGACTTTCCATATATAGGAAGACGTATGCTAATCAATCAATTACCAATACCTGAACCCTTAAACTTAAGCGGTAAAAAGCCCTGGGAAGTTCCACATATCGATACCATGGAGTTATGGAAATTTGGTGACTATAAGCACTTTACCTCCTTAGACCTTTTGGCAGCGCTCTTTGATGTTGAAAGTAGTAAGGACGACATTGACGGAAGTCAGGTCTATAAGGTTTACTATCAAGAAAATAATTTAGAAAGGATTGCAAAATACTGCAAAAGAGACGTGATGGTACTGGCTCAAGTGTTCATGCGATTGAATCAAATGCCCTTGATGACAAAAGATGAAATCACCATCCTTTAAAGTGCTCGTGTATAGACGATTTACTCTTTTTTATTTCTAATTTTAAACTAACTCGATACCTCCTTTAATGGCTAAAAAGCGAAAACCTCAACATAAAAGAAAATCAAATAACCAAGCTGGTGGCAGCCCAAAAAGAGTAGAGCCTCTTATTGCCGATTTCCTTGGCCAAAACCCTGGGAGAGGTTATCAAATCAAACAAATATTAAAAGGACTTGGCGTTAGAGATGTCAAGTCAAAGAAACTCGTTACCGATGCAATCTTCAGACTAGAAGACATCGGCAGCATTAAAAAACTGCGCAACGGCTCATTCGCGATGGACGCGACAGACATGAAGACTATGACCGGAGTTGTAGATAATGTAAACGCTCGCTTTGGTTATGTCACCCTAGATGATATTGACGAAACCGAAGACATCTTCATCTCTGTCAATGATCTAAATGGTGCCTTAGATGATGATAAGGTAAAAATTACGCTTAAGTCAAGTCGACATGGCAAACATCGAGAAGGTAGGGTTGTAGAGGTTTTAGAAAGAAACAGGCAAGAGTTTGTTGGAAGACTGGAAATGTCCACCAGGTATGGTTTCGTCATTCCAGATTTCCGAAAGATGTTTCATGACATCTATGTTCGCTTCGAAGACCTAAATGGTGCTAAGCACAACGATAAAGTCATTGTTAAAATCACCGAATGGCCAGAGAGAGATAAGAAACCTGAAGGCATTGTGACCCGTGTACTTGGAAAAGCAGGTGAACATAATGCAGAAATGCATTCAATCATTGCCGAGTTCGGCTTACCCTTAGAATTCCCCGAAGGCATTGAAGCAGAAGCCGAAACCATCTCAGACAAAATCACAGAAAAGGAAATAGCTAAGCGTAAAGATTTTAGAGGAATCACCACATTCACTATCGATCCATTTGATGCAAAAGACTTTGATGATGCCTTATCCATAAAACCTTTGCCTAATGGCAATACTGAAGTAGGCATTCATATTGCAGATGTAACGCATTATGTGGCGCTCAACACATCCTTAGAAAAAGAAGCTGTGGAAAGAGCCACTTCGGTGTATCTGGTCGATAGAACGATACCCATGCTACCCGAAAGACTTTCGAATGGACTTTGCTCTCTTAGGCCTGAGGAAGAAAAACTTACCTTTTCGGCAGTTTTTGAATTGGATGATAGTGGTGACATCAAAAAGGAATGGTTCGGAAGAACTATCATCTATTCAGATAAAAGGTTCAGTTATGAAGATGCGCAAGAAAGACTTGAGTCAGGCGAAGGAGATTTTCATAAGGAAATAAAAGAACTAGATGTACTCGCCAAGAAACTACGTAAGAAACGATTCAATAATGGAGCCGTCAACTTTGAATCTGTAGAGGTGAAGTTTCTGCTTGACGAAAAAGGCAAACCACTAGGCGTAATTCCTAAAGAACGCAAGGATGCGCATATGCTTATCGAGGAGTTTATGTTAATGGCAAACAAGCGCGTTGCTGAGTTCGTTTTTAATAAAGTAAAAGCCAACCCATTGACTTTTGTCTACCGGTCACATGACAATCCTGACCCTGAAAAGCTTGATACTTTCGCCACTTTTGCCAAACGTTTTGGGCACCAAATGGACTTTGAAAAGGGTGGTGTCTCCAAATCACTCAACGGACTAATTGGTGAGATTGAAGGAAAACCTGAACAAAACGTTTTACAACAATTGGCCATTAGAACCATGGCAAAGGCTAAATATACTACAGACCCAAAAGGACATTTTGGGCTTGCGTTCCCTCATTATACACACTTCACGTCTCCCATTAGGCGTTATCCAGATATGATGGTGCACAGATTACTTCAATACTATCTCGATG
>DLQN01000112.1 GCA_002477595.1 Roseivirga sp. UBA7431 | reverse complement strand
AACTTGATCAAGGTCACTTTTATAACTCCTTAGAATCAATATCTTCGTAAGACTAAAACTTACTATCCATGACCATAGGTCTCTTGAAAGAACCCGCAGGTGAGCAAAGGGTTGCCTTACTCCCTGAAAGTGTAAAAACACTGATCGACTCCAAAGTCACCGTCCTAGTAGAAAAAGATGCTGGGATGACAGCATTTAATTCAGACACAGACTACAGCAGTATTGGCGCAACACCATCCGCACGCACTAACGTACTAGGTGCAGACGTGATCATCGGCATCAACCCTCCTACAGAGAGTGAAATTGAAAAATTAAAGGTGGGTCAGACCTTGCTTTGCGTTTTTCAACCACTATCCAACAAACCGCTAGTCGAGAAATTGCAAGGTTTGAAGGTGACCAGTTTCAGCCTTGATAACGTCCCTAGAACCACGCGCGCTCAATCCATGGATGTATTGTCGTCTATGGCCACAGTAGCAGGCTATAAGGCAGTTTTAACGGCCGCAGCCATGTCACCTAGATTCTTCCCTATGTTTATGACAGCAGCAGGAAGCATCATTCCTTCAAAAGTTTTGATACTTGGAGCAGGTGTTGCAGGCTTACAAGCCATTGCGACAGCCCGTAGACTGGGCGCTGTGGTAGAAGCTTTCGATGTAAGAGCCGCAGCAGAAGAAGAAGTGAAGAGTCTAGGCGCCAAATTCGTAAAGGTGGAAGGTGCGCAAGATGATGCTGCCGCAGGTGGTTATGCAGTGGAACAAACCGATGATTATAAAG
Organism: Roseivirga sp. UBA7431; assembly: GCA_002477595.1. Classification (GTDB taxonomy): domain Bacteria; phylum Bacteroidota; class Bacteroidia; order Cytophagales; family Cyclobacteriaceae; genus Roseivirga. Next base: position 2,351 of record DLQN01000112.1, on the reverse strand, counting down.
CCAAACAGCAAGCCTTGATCCAAGGGCATGCGACTAAGGCAAATATTATCATTTGCACCGCACAAATTCCTGGACGCAAAGCCCCAGTGCTTATTCTAGCAGACACAGTGGTCAATATGCAGCCAGGAAGTGTTATTGTTGACTTGGCAGCCTCCACAGGCGGCAATTGCGAGTTAACCGAAAACGATAAGACAGTTCAGAAACATGGAGTGACCATCATTGGAAACTCTAACCTTCCCTCCTCCATGCCAATGGATGCGAGTAAGATGTTCGGTAAGAACATTGTCAATCTTTTGAAATTGATGATCGATAAAGAAGGAACCTTTAACCTCGACTGGGAGGACGACATCATTGCCAATACCTGCGTAACGCACGATGGAAACATTATGAGTGAACGCGTTAAAAATATTCTTTTCCAAACCGAAACGGCTTAATCCATGCAAGATCTTCTCTCACTGTTTTACGAAAACAGGGAATTCATATTTCTCATTATCGTGTCTATTTTTCTAGGCATCGAAGTGATTTCTAATGTACCCGCAGTACTGCATACACCACTCATGTCGGGTGCCAATGCAATTCATGGAGTAGTTGTCATCGGTTCTATCATAATTATGTTAGAGGCCGCTCCTGACAATTACTTCGCACTGATACTTGGTTTCTTCGCAGTTGTCTTAGGAACCCTCAATGTGGTAGGCGGCTTTGTAGTCACCAACCGAATGTTAGAGATGTTTAAGAAAAAGGAGAAGTAGCACCATGACAGATCTACTAGGACTCACCATTCTCGAACTTTGCTACATCGCAGCTTCGATTACTTTTATCATGGGACTGAAAATGCTCAGTAGCCCTGATAAAGCACGAAAAGGAAACCTTATTGCAGCCTACGGCATGGGCATTGCCATATTTGCAACCATCCTATTTAAGGAAGAACTTACTGCCGATAAGTGGCTGAATTATGGATTAATTTTAACTGGGCTAGTAGTCGGTACAGTCTTCGGAACTCGCATGGCCATGAAGGTTAAAATGACTGCCATGCCTCAGATGGTATCCTTCTTCAACGGTATGGGTGGAGCATGTGCTGCTGTAATTTCTCTCGTTGAATTTGATCACTTGCTTCATACTGGAAAAGTAGAAACTGGGATGATGGTTGTAATCATCCTCGGTTTGATCATAGGCAGTGTTTCCTTCGCTGGTAGTATAATCGCCTATGGCAAACTTGAAGGCAAAATCGGGGATAAAGCATTGCCTGGAGGTCAGATCATTAACATCGTGCTTCTTCTGGCAATCCTTGGAATGGCAATCGTTATGGCGATAGCTGACGTACCGAACGAAACATACTTGTACATCCTATTGGGCATCTCATTGCTTTACGGAGTGCTCTTTGTATTGCCGATTGGTGGTGCTGATATGCCAGTGGTGATATCCCTTTTAAATAGCTTCACGGGTATGGCCGCAGCTTTTGGAGGTTTCCTCTACGGAAATCAAGCCATGCTGACCGGGGGGATTTTAGTGGGCTCTGCAGGCACAATACTGACCGTATTGATGTGTACAGCCATGAATAGATCGCTAATGAATGTGATCATTGGGTCTTTCGGAGGCGGAGGTGCTGGTGTAGAAGGAAAAGATGGTGAACAAGGAACGGTCAAAGAGATTTCGGTGACTGACGCAGCAATTCTATTGGCTTATGCAAATAAGGTTTGTGTCGTTCCTGGATATGGTTTGGCCGTAGCACAAGCCCAGCACACGGTCCACAATTTGGAAAAGGTACTTGCCGACAAAGGGGTCGAGCTGAACTACGCAATTCATCCTGTCGCTGGTAGAATGCCAGGCCATATGAATGTGCTATTAGCAGAAGCAGATGTCCCCTATCCAAAACTCATGGAAATGGAAGATGCCAATGATGACATGGCGAACACCGATGTAGTGCTTGTGATTGGAGCCAATGATGTAGTGAACCCGGCAGCTGAAAATGATCCATCAAGCCCTATCTATGGCATGCCGATCATTGACGTCCTCAAAGCGAAAAACGTAATCGTGATGAAGAGATCCATGGGAAAAGGCTATGCCGGCATAGAAAATGAACTCTTCTTTAATGATAAGAACCGTATGCTTTTCGGGGATGCCAAAGACTCTCTTGAGAAGCTAATCAGTGAAGTAAAAAACCTATAAGGCTTGATTAATTACCATAACAAGCGCTTTCGAGCAGTGCAGAACTCGGGAAATGGTCAGGTTGTGGCAGGTTTAGTCTTTCAGTATCAGCAGGAAGGAGAAATCTTGACCTGTGATTATGATGGAGGAGAAATAGCCAAAGGCCACCTCATTGGTATTGTCGATGCGGAAGGTGTAATTCAGAT
>DLQN01000061.1 GCA_002477595.1 Roseivirga sp. UBA7431 | reverse complement strand
ATAGCCAGACAAAGACTGATCTTGGTTGTAGCAATTAATTGATTTTCAAATTTAGTTAATTCGGTGATGTGATATTTCTAAGACAGGAATATCACATCACTAAAATTCAATTCACTTCCTCTTTCCTGGTTTATAGGTCTCCTCTGCTCTAGCCTCCACATCTTCTTTGTAGAACGCAACATCTTTGAATTCCATATCTACATAACGTTGTGCTTGATCAACAAAGTGAGGAGAGTTAGGATCATTATTCTGACCACCGGCTAGCATACTTTTAGCCTTAACCTTATCGCCAAATTCCACCATAGCTACAAAGCTATTCCCTCTGTAACCGTAAATCTTTTTAGTGCCATTAAAGCTTCTTGCACCAAAGGCAGCTAATGCTCCCCAACGACTTGTGGTCATGCCCACTGCAATACTTGGTGCATTATCGTCATACTGTAGGTCCATGTCACCTGATAGTCTTTGGAAACGATTATAATCTCCCCAAGGCGTTTCCCAAGTACCAAAATCTTCAGTGATTGCAGCAACGGCCTCTTCAAATAAAGCAATACGTTCCGCAAACGGAGATCCTGTTCCGAAGTAGTCGAACCTTTCGTTCCCGCTTAATCCTTCTGGATTCTTACCCTTACTCATGTACACGCTGCCATAAAAATGTGCTAAAGTCATTGCTACAGATTCTTTCGAAGTTCTTAGGTCCCAATTCTTAAGCACTTCATAAGGGCCTTTCAGTAACCTCATTTTACGAGTACTGCTTTCAATGGCCTTCAGCAAACCAGGAATCACCTTTTCAAAAGCTGGCAGGTACGGATCGTGCGCCAATTCAATCAATCCATCAATGGTGAGGTCTTTCGCCTTACTCAACATTTGGACCGCGTGAACTCCTCTAAAGTTTTCAGAATCAGGTGCCATATAGAAAGGATAGTCTTCTCGTTTAGGACTGAATTCAGCCGCGGCAGTGAATGGCGTAGAATTACAGTTTTGTATCCATCCGTTGCCTGGGTTTACGATCGTAATGATCTCATCAAGTTCATGCATTCCTTGCCAATCCGTAGCAGGGTTGCTCCCATCAACAGGCCTTTGATAATCGAATTGAGGATCTCTCTTAGGAATGAAATCGCCATGGTAATACGCGATGGTACCATCTGCATCTGCATACACCGTGTTATTTGATGAGTTTCTTCTGATTTTCATCATTTCCCAGAACTCATCATGATTTGATGTTTTTGACCTGGTGAAGGATTGAATTAGCGCATCTACAGGCTCCCAGTTTAATTTTGTAGCCACCCATTGATCGTTGATTTTACCTGTAATCGGTCCATGATGGGTTCTATAGGTAGGGAAAGTTCTTTCTTTGATCTCTTCACCATCTTTATACTTCAAGGTCACTTCAGATACTTCTACATCTCTCCACTCCTCACCGTACTTATACTTAAGCTTTCCGTCACGTTCTTCTACTGTCTCCAAAAAATCATCCATAAAGTCGACACGAGTAGAAGTGTGCATCCAACCATTCTTTTCATTAAACCCTTGATAGATAAAAAACTGTCCCCAAGTAGCAGCACCATAGGCGTTCAAACCTTCTTCGCTCACTACTTGTGACTCTCCTCTAAAATAAAATGAGGTATGCGGGTTAATCATTAACATGGCATTACCAGAAGCGGTATGCTCACCAGATATGGCAAAACCGTTAGACCCACTAGGCTCCTCGTCAAAAGAATCTTGAGGGATAAAATCAGCCATGGCCATTGACTTGCCTTCACCATAAAATGAACGAATTCTTCGTGTAGAAACGCTTTCAATATCACCACCGATTGATCCTTCGAAGAAGAACATTGGATACCACGGCTCAAAGTGGGTTAACACTTTAGGTGTCACTTCAGGGTGTGTGTGCAAATAGTAATTAATCCCATCTGCATAGGCCTGACATAATTCCTTTAACCAATCTGGTGCTGACTCATAAGCTTCTTTGGCTTCATCTATCGTCATATAGAGCCTTGCTCTCAAATCACTGTACAAAGCAGACTCGCCTTCGGCTTCTGCTAATCGGCCAATTGCCCAGTAATAGTTTCGTTCTACGCGTGGAAAATCGTCTTCACATTGGGCGTATAGCATACCAAAGACTGCATCAGCATCTGTTTTTCCGTAGATATGTGGGATCCCATAATCGTCTCTGATTATGTTCACTTGTTCGGCTTGCGCTTCCCAACGATCTATCTCCGTGATAGCGGTTGGCTGGCAGGCATAAAGAAATAGTAATAGAAACGAGAGGTAAAGGTTCTTCATCAGTTTTAAGGTTTGCATCTAAATTGATACAAGAAAACTGAAGGATCAAATGTTTTTTTTTGAATGGAAGTACGGTTACTTCTTCAATAAGAAGTTTGTTAAAGAGATTAGCTCATCCAGGCTAGCAACACTACCCATATCGATTTTGTACATACCATTGACCACGAGCGTGGGCACATTAGTGACTTTCTTCTCATCCCATAGTGTTGACATCGCTATCGCCCGCTTAATCAAATTAGGATCACTGAAAAGCTTTTGAAACTTTTCTTCGGACACATCATTGGCTAGAAAGATTTGTTTAATGTCATCCACAGAATCAATTTGAATGCCTTTCATATGAATGGCTGCAAAGAATTGTGCCGTTAGTTCTTTTTGCATTCCAAGGTCTTGCATGGCGATAAATGCCTTGACAATGCCTAATTGTACTTCTGGATTGTTACGCGGTATATAGTTAACGTGAGATTTTTCAAATTTTGCTCCTTTAACTAATGACGCCTTCACTGTATCGACCAAAGCTTCAAACTGAAAGCAATGTCCACAGTATAAAGAGAAAAATTCTGTGACAGTTGGTGTAGCAGTCTTTTGATCAGATACCACCTCGTAGTGTTTGCCTTCTTCGAAACTCTTCTGTGCAAAAAGTGCTGCTGAAGATAAAGTCAGGATTAAACAGATTGTCAGAATTCTCATCGCTTTAATTTTTGGCTAAAGTAATAGAAAAGGTTTTCTTCCGAAAACCTGAATCAAATCAAATGCCAAAACATAATAAGTTGAGACATTACTCCTATCAAGCTTCTCCCTAATTACTATCCCCGATAATCGCTGCTACACCTATTCTTACCCCAAAATCTTTGGCTTTCCAACCTTGAAATGATTGGACGAATTCTACCCTAAAGATTCGTAGAATATTATCGATGGTGTAACCAACCTCAGCATAGTCCTCGGTCTGAGGAGTTCTCAAATAATTTAAGAATAGATTTTCTTTGATTCCACTCAATCGAAGCATTGGCAGGTGCGTAAATGCTAATTTCCTAAACCTCATGTGGGTGAAGGCTGAGAAGTATTCATCCTTGGTACTAAACCCATAGTAGTCTAACATTCTGAATCCTCCCGTCACCTTAAGCGGAACAAATAACAGGCGGTTACCACTAAAGTGCTTATATTCTGTGAACGCAACTTTGTCATTGTTTAAGAACTTTCCAGCCTCTACTTCAATATCAAGGACGGCTCTAACGCCTAGTTCTATTTGACTTGTCAAGCCAAACTCTAAATGATCATAGTTGACATCACTACCCAATAAACCATCTATGCCCTTTCTGTAAGTTAACCTCAACTCTGGTGAAGTACTTTCAATTGGAATCAGTCTACCATTATACTTTCTAAACTTCAACCATGGCTTCACAGCATAATATAAATATGCTTTTGAGGCTACTTGATAAGCAATAACATTTTCGCTACCCAATTCTTGATTGACTGGTCTGTTAGGTCTAAAAATTGTTTCTGTACGGTCGCCAAAACTAAAATTAGTATTGTTGAAAAGCTCACTTCTATCTGCCCATTCAAAACCAGCGCCCAACGTATGTTTGTATCTAAGTCTTCGTGCCCAAGTAGCCTTTAAAAAAGTCTTTTCATAAAGCTTCATGAAGTTCCTTCTCGCCACTAGTGTGGCATAACTATTAATCAGAGGACTTATAACATCAGGGTTAAACTGACTTACATATTGCCCTCCAGAAACCCTGAACGTATTCCTCTGCTCCCTTTGCCCCACTCCGAAGACAGTTTCTACCTTACTATAAACCTTATCGCTAGCGAAGCCATACCTTATAAATGGTGTAATCCTAAGTCGTGTAGTTGTATCCTGTCTCCAAAAAAACTCTCCTTTAGCTTCTAATTTCCAGCCCTCAATGGTGTTAAAACCCGTTCCAATCAACAGTCCATTATGCCGAAACCTTAACCTTTCTCCAAATTTGTAATACCCACCTCCTATCAGATCACCAAACTTAAACCGATCGCCATTTTGTGCCCTTAAGGTATCAGACTTCGCTTTCTCTTTTTCAGCAAAATAGGTACTATCTTCTCTCACGTAACCCTTAATTTCTTTTGTTGTCAATGGAACCGGCCTGAGTTTAGCCCAATACACAGAGTCTCTTTTCGCAGCTGCAGTATCTACTTTAAAACTGTAATCTGAGATTACGTCTGGCTCGTCCTCTTCTTCACGCTCTTGTTTCTCATAGTCACGCATTAGTTTTCTAAACTGCTTGCGCGAGACTTCCTTGTCCTCTTTGAAAACCTCTTTAACTCCTAAATCTAAATCTCCAGACCTGATTGCTTTAATCTCTTCTGGTGCTGGAGCGATCTTTTCATCGATCAATACAACCGAAGCATCTAAGTCCTTATTTGGAGTAACCTTATAATTACTGACTGAGGCCAGGTATGAATAAGTCCCAGCAAGTCCGAAAATCGATCCCCCGAACTCAAATTTCTGAGTTACGGGCATCCAAGTTTCCCCCACAATAGGTGCGAAAATCTGTTCAATACCAACCTTAAAGCCCATCAGGCTGGTGGTCATATCAAGTGAGTGAATGTTCCAAAAATCTTCTCGGATGTAAATCTCACCTTCGAAAACATCATCCCCTTTTGATCTTGGTGTTACTTTAATCTTGTTAATCTCATAGCCCCTTTCCATAAAGCTTCCTTGATATTCAAACTTATAGTAAGAAAATGCCCGTGGACTTAATGGTGAAATGGCATTCACTACCTCGGGCAAGTAAAAACTGCTATTGATATAGGAATTCGGGTTCGCATTGTCCATGTCCTGACCTGAGGCACGAACAGAGATTACTTTCTCTGAAAAAGTATTGGGCCGTTCAAAGAATATCTCGCTTACAGATTCAGAAGTAAAAACCTGACTTGTATCAATTCCTTCTTTCTCGAGCATACTCCGCATTATCCAAGGCACTTTGGTGATTTGCCCTGTTCCCTTCATGTAGACTTCTGCTGAATAACTATCATTCTGAAGCAGGTGGTATTGAGCTTTGGCTATCGCCTTACGCATAATTGTATACGAAGGATCTTCAGCCCTTCCTACCACCTCAACAGATGCAAGCTCAATCACTTGAGGAATCAAAATAATATTCAAAGTTGTATAGCCAGTACCTAATTGAATTTGCTTGATCTGGGTGGTATAGCCCATAAATTGAAAGGCCACGTTATAATTACCTGGCTTAAGTGGCAACTCAAAGTTTCCCTCAAGGTTGGATGAAGTACCAGTCCCAATCTCTTTGACGTAGATAGAGGAAAAAGGCATTGGATTGCCTTCATTGTCTTTGATTGTTCCCTTTATTCCTTGGGCCATTAGACCAAATGGCATCAAGAAAATAAGTGCTAATAAAATTATTCGTTGCATTAGTTGAGGTTTTCGAATTCAGAACAATTTACGGGCCAATTGGCCCTATGCTATGAAAAATTCATTGACAGTTAATAGACGACTTAAATGGTCGAAATGTCCGCTGCGCGAGTAACTTTTTTTGAAAGTCTATTCATTTTCGCCTTCCAGAAGGTCAATAAGTGTTAACGTTTATCAAATGATGTGAAAATTCTATTTATAGAACTTTTTGATCTTGATATAGTCAACGACTGGTTTTGGTAAAAGATACTGAACCGAATGTTCGCTACGGATAGAATTCCTTATAAAGGTTGCCGAGATGTCCAACATTGGGGATTCTACATATTGGATGTTCTCATGCTCAATTTTGATCTTAGATCGATCTACTTGCGGGCGTGGGTAAACGTAAAGCCCAAAATTCTCAAGTATAGCCTTGTGATTCTTCCACTTATGAAAGTGAAGCAGGTTGTCTTCACCGATGATTAACTTAAACTCATGTTGAGGATTTTTATCTGCTAGATAACCTAAAGTGTCTGCCGTGTAACTTGGTCTAGGCATATTGAACTCAACATCACTCGCTCTAAATTTATAATTATCTGCGATCGCCAATTCCACCATTTTGAATCTGTCAAACTCATGAAGAAGGGTGCTGCTGCTTTTGAAGGGATTCAAAGGACTTACTACAAACCAAATCTCATCTAAGTCCGTTTGATTGGCCATCACATCTGCGATAACCAAATGGCCAATATGAATGGGATTAAATGAACCGAAGAATAGTCCTACGCGCAATTTTTATGAGTTTATGAATTTTTCTACTAGCTCTTCCGCTTTCACAAAGGAGTCTTCAACCTTTTCATTAAGTAAAGTAATATCGAATTTGTTTTCAAAGGTCATTTCAAATTTAGCACGATATAACCGCTGCGAGAGACTTTCTCGAGACTCGGTTCCTCTGCCGGTTAATCGCTTTTTGAGTTCTTCCATGCTTGGCACTTTCACAAAGATTGCCAGTGCATCGTCACCAAAATATTCTTTGAGTTTTAGGGCTCCTTTTACTTCAACATCGAAAACAACATGTTTCCCCTCGTCCCAAATTCTTTGCACTTCTGTTTTTAGCGTACCGTAGTAATTCCCGGTGTAGACCTCTTCCCATTCTATGAAAGCGTCTGCCTCAATGTTTTCTCTAAATTCGTCTCGGCTCAGGAAGTAATAGTCCTTTCCATTTTCTTCTGTACGGCCTCGTTTATCACGAGTAGAAGCAGATATTGAAAAGCCAAGCTTTGGGTTGGTATTTAGTAAGTGTTTAACAATGGTTGTTTTTCCCGAACCGGACGGTGCAGTAAAAATGAACGCTTTTCCTTGACCCATTATCTACAGATTGACACTTTTTCTGATCGCCTGAGCTAAGTCGTTTGGAATTTCCTTCCTGTGCGTAGCAAGTTTCTTCTGAATCTCATCCCGCATACACTTCTCATTTTCAAAAGTAAAGTTAGACTTCACACAAGAGCTGATTTTCTTTTGAAAAATGGCCATTGATTCTTCGTCTGCTTCATTATCAAGTACCAATTGTACAATTTCAGAGAATCGATCCTTATCAACCAAGTTCCCCTGTTCACAGTAGCAAACCTTGAACGTATCCTTAAACCAATCTGTAAAATCCGACATCTTAACTTTCTTTATTATAACCCATTTCCTTTGCGTAAACAGCTAGTTTCTCTTTGAGCATGTTACGTGCTCTATGTAACCTTGACCTTACCGTTCCTATGGGAATATCCAAAATCTTGGACATCTCCTCATAAGTAAAGCCCTCTAAATCACTCAAAATTATCACAGTCCTAAAATCAACTGGAATTGCATTTAATGCTCCAGATATTTCGTCACCGATCATGTGCTGAACAGTCTCAATTCTTAGGTCAGTGGTGATATTTTCACCAGCATCGTCAGAATTATAATATTGTTCAACCTCGCTATAGTCTACCTTAGAAGGCTGTTTGCTCTTCTTACGAAATTCGTTAATAAAACTGTTTTTCAAGATTCGGAACAACCATGCTTTTGCATTAGTTCCTCGCTGAAAAGAATTGATAAACCTAAATGCCTTTAAATAAGTGTCTTGCACTAAATCCTTGGCATCATCTTCGTCAAAAGTAAGTCTGTAACCAAAATTGTACATCGAATCGACATGTGGCATGAATTCGTTGTCAAAAATCTCAGTCTTCTCCTTCTCTGAATAATTCTGTCTTTGAACTTCTTGTTCGTCTCTTACTACATCTTCAGACATGATCTAAAATTAATAAATTAATAGAGCTAGTCCCTGTTTTTCGGAGATGTTTGTTGTTGATAAAACCTCTAAAACTCATTTCAACTATAATCCTAAAAGGAGAACTTGCTTATAACCGTACGTTTGGTGTTTTTTGTGAAATCAAGGACTTGAAAAAACTCAGCATTCTATTTCTCACCTATCAAGGTGATGTCGCAGGCTCAACAAATTCCATTGCGTATTTGGCAAGAGGACTAGCCGATAGAGGACATAATATTCACATTGGCATTCGAAAAGAAAGCTTGCTTTGGACACTCTTAGAAGGATCTAAAGTCAACAGAATTGCCATGACCTTCAAAGGTAAATTTGACTTTAAGAACTGGAGGCAAATTAAGGACGCTGTAAGGACACACAACATAGAATTGATTAATGCTCAGTCAAGTCACGATCGGTATACGAGTATATTTTCCAAGTTAAGGTTCAATCTAAATGTTCAAATTGTACATACCCGTAGGCAGAACCCTCTCAGCTCAGGTGGCTGGTTGCAAAGGAAATTTTACCAAAAGAATACTGTAGGCACAGTAGTCATCAGTGATGGGCTAAAGAAGATTTTCGTCAAAAACGGTTATCCAGAAAAACATGTTAAAGTCATTAATAACGGCATTCCAAAAAAACGATTCGAAGATTGGTCTGAAGACAAAGTAACCGCTTTCAGAAAACAGTTGAACCTCCAACCAAATGATAAAGTAGTTGGATGTATCTCCAGATTTAAAGAACAGCCGCAACTGGTCGAAGCTATTGCAAGCATAAATGATAACTCTATAAAATTAATTTTTGCCGGAATATCTTCCGAAGATATCCAACCTTATTTAGACAAGTTTAAAATCACCAACCCAGTACATGTGCTGGGCAAGGTAGCGCCAGAAGATATTCTTAGTATCTATCGTTTACTCGATGTCAATATACTCGCTTCAACTATGGATGGGTTCGGTCTTGTACTTGTTGAGGCCATGGCCATGGAATGCCCTGTCATTGCAACCGATTTTGGTGGCATTCCAGATGTTGTACAAGACGGCCAGAATGGATTTCTCTTCCAAAATGGAAACATTGGAGAATTAAAAGCGAAAATTCTTATCCTTCTTGAGGACCAGCAGATCCGTAACAAGTTCATCAAGAATGGGCTAAGCACAGCATTTGAAAAATTCACCATGGAAAAAACAGTTCAGGGTTATGAACAATACTTCTCTAATTTGATAAAAGAAAATTAGATTGATCCCTTAACTTGCAGGCTCAAGTATAGCCGAATTTTGCGCTGAATGGATTATCTCGCTTCCCTTAATGAACCCCAGTATGAAGGTGTTGTAAACACCGAAGGCCCAACCATGATTATTGCTGGTGCTGGCTCAGGAAAAACACGTGTGCTAACCTATCGCATAGCCTACCTCATTAAAGAACGGAAAGTTGATCCCTTTAACATCCTATCTCTGACCTTTACCAACAAGGCCGCAAAAGAAATGCGCCAGCGAATTGAAGAGGTAGTAGGCAACGATGCACGAAATCTTTGGACGGGTACTTTTCACTCAGTATTCGCAAGAATCCTTAGGTCTGAAGCCGACCGATTGGGCTACCCAAGCAATTTTACGATTTACGATGCTGACGATTCTAAGTCTTTAATCAAGACGATTGTCAAAGAATTTGGACTTGATGACAAGGTGTATAAGCCCAATGTTGTTTTCAACCGAATTTCAAGTGCCAAGAATAGGCTAGTCTCTTGGCAAGAGTACATGAACAACCCGCTCTACGAAGCCGATGACACTGCGGCACAAAAACCAGAGATGGGGCGTATTTATAAGACCTATAGTCAAAGGTGCTTCAAAGCCAATGCAATGGACTTTGACGACCTTCTCTTCAATACTAATGTGCTTTTCAGGGATCACCTAGATGTATTGAATAAGTACCAGCATCGATTCAAGTATGTATTGGTTGATGAGTTTCAAGACACTAACGTTTCTCAGTATTTAATCACAAAGAAGTTATCATCAGTTAGCCAAAACATCGCGGTTGTTGGTGATGACGCCCAGTCGATTTATGCCTTCCGTGGTGCCAATATTGAGAACATTCTCAATTTTGAAAAAGACTTCCCTGACCTTAAGGTGATCAAGCTTGAGCAAAACTATCGCTCATCACAAAACATAGTAAATGCTGCCAACTCGGTCATCGCACGGAATAAAGGCCAGCTTAAAAAGACCGTTTGGACTTCTAATGACGAAGGAAATAAAATTGAACTGATCAAGTCAGTTTCAGATAATGAAGAGGGCCGTTTTGTCTCCTCAGCGATCTTTGAACAAAAAAGCCAAAACAACTATCAGAATAAAGACTTCGCAATTCTTTACAGAACCAATAGCCAATCTAGGGCGATGGAAGAATCGCTAAGAAAAGCGGGAATTCATTATAAGATTTTCGGTGGACTCTCCTTCTATCAAAGAAAAGAGATTAAAGACCTCATGGGCTACCTCCGCTATGCCATGAACACAGATGATGAACAATCCTTCAGGCGAATCATCAACTTACCAAAACGTGGGATTGGTACCTCTTCGGTCGAAAAAATTGTAGTCGCTGCTTTTGAACACGATATTCCCTTATGGGAAGTATTAACAAATGTTGCCTCCTTCCTTCCAGGTCGCGCAGCCAATGCGGTCCAAGAGTTCGTTACACTGATCAAGAGTTTTAAAATCTATGTAGACACCAAAGATGCCTACGAGGCAGCTAGTCATATCGCAAAGAACTCTGGGTTGCTGAAGGAGTTGTACGAAGACAAAACCGTTGAGGGACTTAACCGCTATGAAAACGTTCAAGAACTATTAAATGCGATCAAAGAGTTTGTTGACACCCCTGATATTGAAGACAATAGCCTAACCGCTTTCCTTCAGGACATTGCCTTGCTAACTGATTCTGACAAAGACGACTCTGATAACAACGATTACGTCTCGTTAATGACCATTCACTCTTCCAAAGGACTTGAGTTCAAGAACGTCTTTATTGTAGGTTTGGAAGAAGACCTGTTTCCGTCACAGATGATGATGAGCAGCCGTGATGATTTAGAAGAGGAAAGGCGCCTTTTCTATGTAGCTATCACTCGGGCTAAAGAAAATTTATACTTCTCCTACGCATTATCGCGTTATCGCTACGGACGACTAATCAATTGCGAAGCGAGTCGCTTTATTGAAGAGGTAGACCCAAGCTTTATTTTTGTGAATACCCGATACGGTAGCCGTGAATCAAAAATTGGTAGAAGTGAAGGTCCTGCAGGCTTCAACTCAAACTTTGCTAGAAACCTCGTAGAGCGTAAGAAGGCTCCTCCTAAAAAACCAATGCAATACCATCAGCCTTCAGCTAATTTCACTCCAAGTGACACTTCAGGACTGAAAGAGGGAATGAAAGTAGAACATCCAAAATTTGGCTTTGGCAAAGTTTCGAAGATGGATGTTGAAGGAGCAAACAGGAAGGCCAAGGTAATCTTTGAGGATTTTGGAGAAAAAACACTCTTACTTACCTTCGCAAAGCTCCGAATAGTGGAATAGAACCGCTTGAATAGCCGTCCTTTAAGATATTTATTGTTAATTTGAGCCATACTTAAGAATTAATGGGATTAGAATATAATACAGAAAGAACGGATGTAAGGCTGAAAGAATACGGTCGTAACATTCAAAACCTAGTTAATCATATCAGAACTATAGAAGATGTAGAAAAGAGAAGTGCTTATGCACAGACCTTGACTGATCTTATGAAGCAGATTAACCCCAACCTTAAAATTGGTCTAGATAACGAGCAAAAAGTGTGGGATGATCTATACATTGTTTCAAATTTCGACCTTGAAATTGAGGCTCCATTCCCAATGCCTGAAGAATCAGTTATTGGTAAAAAGCCACAGCGGGTTGCTTATAAAAACTCTAAAATCAAATACATGCACTATGGTCGTAGTGTTGAGAAGATGATAGAGCAGACTATAAAAATGGAAGATCCTGAGACAAAAAAATCAGCTGTCATTCATATTGGTCGATTGATGAAGGGTTTTTACAACACTTGGAACAAAGACAATATTGATGATGAAATCATCCTTAAGCAAATCAAACAATTATCTGACAATCAGTTAGATATTGATATCGCTGAAGTGAAAGAATTCGGTCTTTTCAACAACAACATTCGTGAAAAAAGACCTCAGAACAGAGACAATAAGGATCGCGACAGACGAAACACTAACAACAAACGCAGAAATAATAATAACAACAGACGCAAAAACTAAATGTCCTCATTCGTCATTGAAGGTGGCACCAAACTTTCTGGAGAAATAATTCCACAAGGTGCAAAAAACGAAGCGCTTCAAATACTCTGCGCTGTTCTTCTCACCTCCGAGCCAATTACGCTTAATAAGGTTCCAGACATCAGAGATGTCAACAAGCTCATAGACTTATTGGCTGATTTGGGAGTGGAAGTAACTCACCTAGGTGGCGAAAGCTATAAGTTCTGTGCCAAAAACGTTAATATAGACTACCTCGAAACACAGGAGTTTAGAACAAAAGCATCCTCGTTAAGAGGCTCAATAATGATTCTTGGGCCTTTATTGGCCCGATTCGGAAAAGGGAAGATTTCAAAACCAGGTGGTGATAAAATAGGTCGAAGGAGACTTGATACTCACTTTATCGGCTTTCAGAAACTAGGTGCACGTTTTCTTTATGAAGCAGAAACAGGCATGTACCATATCGATGCATCTGACTTAAAAGGCACTTACATGCTTCTAGACGAAGCATCTGTTACGGGTACTGCGAACATTTTAATGGCTGCAGTCCTTGCAAAAGGAAAAACCACCATCTATAACGCAGCCTGTGAACCTTATCTGCAGCAACTTTCAAAGATGTTGAACAGAATGGGTGCAAAGATTACGGGTGTTGGCTCAAACCTACTTCATATTGAAGGTGTAGAAGGATTAACTGGCACAGAGCACACCATGCTCCCAGATATGATTGAAATTGGCTCTTTCATTGGAATGGCCGCAATGACTCAATCCGAAATCACAATCAAAGATTGTCAAATTCCAGAACTCGGGCTTATCCCTGAGACCTTTAAAAGACTGGGCGTCCAAATGGAGTTCAGAGGAGACGACATCTACATTCCAGCGCAAGAGCATTACGAAATAGATACATTCATCGATGGTTCTATCATGACTATTGCTGATTCAATCTGGCCAGGCTTAACGCCTGACTTGTTGAGTATTGTACTCGTTATGGCTACTCAAGCTAAAGGAACCGTTCTTGTACATCAAAAAATGTTTGAAAGTAGGCTCTTCTTCGTTGATAAGCTTATTGACATGGGTGCACAAATCATCTTATGCGATCCACATAGAGCTACAGTAATTGGTCTAGATAGAGTTCAAAAACTCAAAGGCATTCGAATGACTTCACCTGACATAAGAGCGGGTCAAGCGCTTTTGATTGCAGCCCTATCTGCTGAAGGCACAAGCGTAATTGACAACGTAGAACAAATTGATAGAGGTTACCAAAACATAGACGGTAGGCTGAATGCCATAGGCGCTAAAATTGAACGAGTCGAATAAATATCGACTTGTGAAACCTCCTTTATTTTGTAAAAAGCCAAAGCTTAAGCATCTTTAGCCTTAGCTCAGTCGTATTTATTATTACTGAGCCCAACCAATGGTAAAATTCGGCACTTCCAGAAGACTTAAACGCAGTGATGTTTACACATATCTCATGGAGATATTCATTGTGATATTCGGGATTACAGCTGCTTACCAACTCAATATTTACTACGAAGACCAAAAAGACCTCAAGCTTGAGAAAGCAGCGATTGAAAGAGTTGCTGATGAAAACGAGAACAACATGAACGTTTTCGTTGACCTTATTGAAAATAGGCTTAAACTTGAAGAAGACACACGACAATTAGCCCGGTTACTTTTCGCAGGCGAAGATTTAGAGGTTGATAGTATCGCCCGTTACTTATTCGATATTAATCAAACGCATAAGCCAATCACCCAAATGGAGGCGCTTAATTTCTATTTGAATTCGAATTACACCAATAAAAACGGGGACTTAAAAAGCGAACTGATCAGGTTAAAAGCTTCGTATCTAGAACTCAAAGATGTCATTGATTACTACGTCCGCATGAAGGAGAAATATTACAGCGACTTCTTAGTGTCAGACGTTGACTTCGGGGAAGAAAGGATCATTTCGTTAGACAAAATTAGAAGTGTAGAATTCAAAAACCTTGTCGTCAACCTACTCGCCAACGAACTTGAACTGAATTCACTCTTCGATCGCGTTTATAACCAATCGATAACCTTAGATGAAATTATTCAGGAGAAGCTAGAGTAATCGCATCAAAGAAATCAGATTGTATTGACATAAAAAAAGGAGCTAATGCTCCTTTTATTTTCTTAGATATGTTGAATACTAATAATTATTCAACATTACTGGCATTACCAACATCAAAATATCTTCGCTCTCATCCTTGTCTCCAGGAACAATAAGACCTGCTCTGTTTGGTGCTGACATTTGAAGGGTAATAGACTTAGAGTGTAGGTTCCCTAGCATCTCTACCAAGAACTTAGCATTGAAGCCAATTTCGAGATCTTCTCCCTCATGCTCACAAGCCAAAGTCTCTTTCGCTTCGTTAGAGAAATCTAGATCTTCTGCAGAAATCGTTAACTCACTGCCTGTAATCTTCAATCTGATTTGATGCGTTGTTTTATTCGCATAAATAGAAATCCTTTTCAGTGAACCCAAAAACTCGTTTCTGTCGATTGACATTTCGATTGGGTTTTCTGCTGGTATTACATTTTCATAATCTGGGAAACGCTCATCAATTAAGCGACAGATCATTTTAATGTTATTGAAATTGAAATATGCATTAGACGCATTGTACTCCAAAATGACATTCGAATTTTCGGAAGGCAATGTTGATTTCAACAAATTGAGTGCCTTTCGAGGAATGATGATAGACATACCTGAATCAGTCGCTACATCTACTCTTCTGTATCTTACAAGTCTGTGACCATCCGTAGCTACGAAAGTAGTGTTGGTGTCATCGAGTTTCACAAACACACCCGTCATGGCTGGTCTTAACTCATCGTTACTAGTCGCGAAGATTGTATTGTTAATCGCACTGCTCAATACATCGGTAGACATGTCGACAGAGTAAGCATCTGTAACGTCTGGCACCTTAGGGAAGTCAGTAGCGTTTTCACCAGCCAATTTATAACGCCCGTTATCAGAGTTGATTTCAACGCTATAAGTATCGCTATCAATGCTGAACGTAACCGGCTGCTCTGGTAAATTCTTAAGCGTGTCCATCAAGATTCTTGCTGGCACTGCAATGTTTCCATTCTCTTTCGCCTCAACATCGATTTCTGTAATCATTGATGTCTGAAGATCAGATGCAGTAATGGTCAATAGCCCATCGTTAATTTCAAATAGGAAGTTTTCTAAAATTGGAACCACAGGGTTTGTGGTGATTACTCCATTGATGTTAGAGAGTCGCTTGAGAAGCTCGGCTGAAGAAACAATAAACTTCATAAATGGTCGATTTTTGAGGTGGTTATAATAAGTGCACAAAATTAACAATAAAATCAATATATAGCACCCTATCAGGGCTTTTTGACACCACTTGAAGGTCATCTTCACCTGAACTTCAAAAAGCCCTTCGGCTAAGACAATTCACCTATTATGCACACAATAAGGATAATCAACCGCTTATGTGTTGTTCATTCAAATAGAAGAATCAATATTTGCAGTATGAAAGAAATTACTGTGAAAGAACTCTCTGAATTGAAATTAACTGGGGCTGATTTCCAATTAATAGACGTTAGAGAACCAAATGAATTTGAGGTAGCTGAAATTGGTGGAGAATTAATACCTATGAATTCGGTACCCCAAAATGTAGATAAATTCTCGAAAGACAAACAGGTGATTGTTCATTGCAGAAGTGGGAAACGCAGCGGTGATGTCATCAATTGGCTAGAAACTAATCACAGTTTTGAAAACCTCTATAACCTTCAGGGAGGCATTCTAGCTTGGTCAGATGAGATTGATCCAAGCGTTCAGAAGTACTAGTCCCTTCAGTTCCCGAAGCGGCTATACTTTCTCTTTCTTAAGACACCCCTAATGGTTCCGAATAGGACAATTACGATAAGTGGCCCGGCAAGATTAAAGACCTGCCAGTAGGTTCTTTCTGCGTTAACTTTGACCCTATTCAATGGACGAATAAGGACCTCTTTCGCCCGAGCGGTAATAAGGCCCTTCTCATCAGTCAAATAGGCTAGCGCATTAAAAAGGAAGTCCTTGTTTGCATAACGCACTTTTTCGCCCTCTTCCCGAAATGGATTAAATCCTAACTCCATTGGAGAGCCATTTCGTAAGTCTAATTCGTTTCTGATTAAATCTCCATCTGAAACAACTATGATCTTTGCTTCTTCACTTTGGTCCTTAAAATCATTTTGCTCAGCTGAAGACAAGACGCGATTCCTAAACAAGGAAGTAAAAGTCCCTTCTAGCAAATAAGCGATTGGCTCTCTCCCATGCGTAAAAAATGAAGGGTCTGGCTGATTTGCATAGTCTTCAAAAGCCACTCGTGCTGGGGCAGTCATTACGCGTGTCAATGGAGATGTAAACATAAGTGGCGTCTTTTTCACACCATCCGCTCGAACAGTATCGATTGTCCCGAAAGTTCGCGCGTACACTGCATCTAAGTTCTTGGTGACTGGGTGATCCGTAAAATCATTCACTCCAGCATAAAAAGGCCATGCTAGGTTGATAATATTTTGATCGTCATCAACTACGACTGGGTAACGACCGAAATTCTGAATATCCTGTATATAGTCTTTGTTCAACCGAACACCATAGCGGAACAGCAAATCGTCCAAGCCAGTTTCTAAAGGTAATCCAGCTGTACCAGTTCCACCTGCATTACCCATATCTGCATTTAGCGCATCAATTAGAAAGACGGCCTTACCACCTTCCATTATATATTGATCTAACTTAAATTTTTCATCACGCGTGTAAGCAGTCATTGGTTTTGATATAATTAAAGCATCAAAACCATCGACACGCGCTACCTCATCTAGGTCCAAGTATTCCAAATCAAAATACTGAACCATCTCTGAATTGAAGCCTGCTATATCTACCGAATCGAGCTCCTGATGGCCACGAATGAGCCCTACTTTCTTTCGATCCAGTTTAGCAAGTCTCTGTATGCCTACTGCCAAATTAAACTCTAGATTTTCAATGGATTCATTAATGGCTTGATCTGGTGTGAGTCCTACCTTAGCCCCATCAGATAATAGAATCGCAGCCCCTTGATTATCATAGTTCAAAATCGCATAGGGAAATACAAAACGCCTTACCTGATTTCCGTTCTCATTAAAAAATGCCTGTGTTGGAGAAAGTCTCAACCTGTTGACCAGGTAATCGAAGTTTTCTTGCCTTTCTTGATCATTGGCAGCATCGTTAAAATCAGTAAAAAAATAGTTCAGCGTACTACCAGACTTGTTTTCAAACTCTTTGAGAGTTTGTACAATTGATTTTTGCAGGCGTTGATATTGCGGAGGTAAATCACCTGCCAAAAGGATTTCAATCGACAATGGTTTATCAAGTTGCCGGAGTAAATCACCCGTAGCCGGCTTTAATGTGAATCGCTTGTCCTCAGTTAAGTCAATTCGTAAATAAGCGTTTGCAGCAGCAATATTAAAAACTAACAACACCACTAAGCCTAGTACAAACCCCTTTAGAATCTTGCTCCTTTGTGGCTTAAAAGAGAATAGCCTTCCCGCCATTTTTAAGTGGGTCAACAATAGAGCTAAGGCAGAAACACTAATGAAGTATACCACATTTCGCGTATCAATCAATCCCCGACTCATGGCTTCGAAGTGATAGCTAAGACTTAATTCTTCTAATATTGTTGAGAGCTGCCCTGAGAATAGCCCTGCCAGGGACTCAAATCCAGCAAATAAGAAAAAGCATAAAAAGACGGCTATGATAAAAGCGATGATTTGATTCTCGCTCAATGACGAGGCAAGTAGGCCAATAGCTGCAAAGACCCCTCCAAGCAGAATTAACCCTACATATGACCCGGCTATTCCCGGTATATCAAGATTGCCCATGGGATTCCCTAATTGAGCAATCGAATAGCAATAAATAAGTGTCGGTAGAATAGAAAAAACCACTAGGGTAAATGCCGCCAAAAACTTACCCATGATGATTTGGGCATCGGTCAATGGTCTAGTTAACAGAAGTTCGATTGTACCTGTCTTGTTCTCTTCCGCCAACATCCGCATGGTGATGGCGGGAATGAGGAACATGAAAACAAATGGCCCCATGGTGAACAATGTCTCCATATCAGCATAGCCGTAAGTCAATACACTTGTCTCTGGGAACACCCAAGTCAGTAGTCCAATCCCTGTTAAGAACACTCCTATGACCACATAAGCGATCAAAGAATTCAGAAACTGTCTGATCTCCTTTTTATAAATCGCCCACATCAGATTGCTTGGTTAAATTTCTAAAGACCTGTTCTAGGTCCTTTTCATTTTGCTGCATGCTCAGAATGACCCAGTCATTCTGCTTGGCCAATTCAAATACTTTAGGCCTTAAATCTTCTTTAGAGCTGTGTGCAATCTCATAGATACTTTCGCTTATCGCTGTGACAGTTCCAAATGCGCTTAAAGCTTCTAGACTGACTGATTCTTGTAATTCCACTCTAAGTACATGTTGACTTCCAGTGAGATTATCAACCGTATCGTCAGCCACTATGCTTCCTGCATTGATAATAATCACACGGTTACAAAGTGCCTTCACTTCTTGCATGATATGTGTGGAAAGGATCACAGTTTTATCCTTACTGATTTCTTTGATCAGATGACGAATCTCAACGAGTTGGTTCGGATCTAAACCCGTAGTCGGTTCATCGAGAATGAGCACACTCGGATCGTGAATTAAGGCTTGCGCTAAACCCACACGTTGTCGATAACCTTTGCTGAGTGTACCTATCTTCTTGTTTTGCTCAACGGTTAAACCACAAAGAGTGACCATTTCACTGACCCTCTCCTTCAGTTTTTTACCTTTCAGGCTGTGTAGTTCTCCAATAAGCGCAAGATATTCATGCACATACATGTCTAAATAGAGTGGGTTATGCTCTGGCAGGTATCCAATCTGCTTGCGTACACCAATCGCATCTTTGGTCACATCAATGCCCTCAACTTCCACCGTTCCTTGAGAGGGAGGAATGAAGCTCGTAGCGATCTTCATAGTGGTGGATTTACCAGCACCATTCGGACCTAGAAAACCTAAAATATCACCTCTTTTTACCTCAAAGGAGATATCATTAATCGCCTTTTGACTTCCGTAAACCTTTGTGAGTTGGCTGACTTTGATGGACATTGAAAACTTAACGTATTGCCTACTTATTTATTGGGCTTGCCTTTTGGCATTAATGGCCGTACCTCTACATCTACCACATGATAATTAGGGTGTGTTTCAAGGCTTTGCAATATAGTCAATGCTATGTCTTCTGGACGCATCATGTTTTCATTTGCATTGGCAAACTCGATACTATCAAAGAAATTGGTATTGGTAGAACCTGGGTAGATTGTAGACACCTTGATCCCATGGTTTCTCAATTCCTTAAAAATCGACTGACCAATTCCTCGTACAGCGTGCTTAGTACCCACATAACCCGACATGGTTTCGACACCATTAGTACCCGCAATCGAAGAGATATTGACAATATGTCCTTCTTGCATTTCGATCATATCAGGCACTGCCATTTTAGTACAGTAGAATAAGCCATGGACATTTACGTCAAACATTTCCTTCCACTCTTCTACTGGCATTTCGTGTATCAAACCTTGGTAACCAAAGCCTGCATTATTGATCAATACCGAAGCTTTTCCTAATTTCTCTCTAGTCAATTGAAAGGACCCTTGTACGTTATCCCAATCAGAAACATCCGTACCAAAGAAGTGATAATTCACGTGGTCTAGTGCTGGGTTAGTTCTACCCCAGCCTGCTACGATCATCCCTTTATCGAGAAGAAGCTTTACTGTTTCTAACCCTATGCCTTTACTAACACCTGTGACGATTGCGAGTTTTCCTTTTAATTCCATGTCTTTAATAATATTGATTTACTGCTTTTCAATCAGTGCTTTTATAATTGTTGTCATTCCCTTCTCTGCATTGAAAGCGGCTTTGAGAATCCTGCTAATCTCTGCCACTTCCAAATTATCAGGATCACAGAGGTCTGTGATGGCTGAAATAGCGAAAACTGGCAAATCCATATGGCGAGCGACAATCACCTCTGGTATAGTTGACATGCCTACCGCATCGCCTCCAATTCTTCCGATGTAGCGATACTCCGCTCTTGTTTCAAGATTTGGCCCACTGACCGCAGCGTAAACACCTTCGTGACAAGGGATATCGTTTACTTTGGCTATTTCCAATGCTTCATCGATCATTTTTCGTTCATAGGGTTCGCTCATATCAGGAAAGCGACCACCGAACTCATCAAGATTAGCCCCCGTCAACGGATTCTCTTTCGTTAAATCAATATGATCTTCAATGATCATTAGATCAGCGATCTTGTAATTTAAATTGACCCCCCCAGCAGCATTAGAAACAAAGAGCTTTTTAATACCCAAAAGTTTCAATACTCTAACAGGAAATGTCACCTCCTTCATGTCATAACCTTCATAATAATGAAAGCGACCTTGCATGGCTATTACTTTTCTACCTGCCAGCTTACCGAAAATGAGCTTCCCATGGTGACTTTCTACGGTTGAAACTGGAAAATTTGGGATTTGGTCGTAGTCAAGTTCAAACTCAACTTCAATATCGTCTACCAAAGCGCCTAAACCGGTTCCGAGTATGATTCCGAACTCGGGATTGTAGTCGAATTGAGATTTGATGAAGTCGACAGTTTGATGTATTTGTTCAACGTAAGTCATATGCTTTACAAGAGGTTTTAGCTCATAATTGGAAGATTCCTGTTTACACGGGAATGACCTTCGTAATTAAATCGGCAATTACCCGATTCCATTGGGCAAAGATGCAAAGTTTTTAAATTTTCTGAACCTTTCCCAGTCCAATTAGCTTAAGTATGTCGTGTCATTTATTCGAGGCACATAAACTCGATAAATGCACATAATTTCGCAGCAAAACTATCATTCATGATTACCATAGTAGTAGGAACAAATCGCAAGAACTCTGTTAGCAAAATAGTCGCTGACTATTATCAGGCAATTCTAAATTCAAAAGGTGCTGAGAGCCAAGTCATCGACCTATTCGACCTGCCTGCAGATTTTATCAGTAACGCACTTTATGAGCACAACGGCAAAAACCAGGCGTTCAATGCTATTAGGGACAAAGTACAGTCGTCTGAAAAATTGGTATTCATCGTACCTGAATACAATGGTTCATTCCCGGGTATCCTCAAAACGTTTATTGATGGACTTAAATACCCTGAAGGTGTCCAAGATAAGAAAGCAGCGATGATTGGTATTTCATCTGGTGTTCAAGGAGGTGTTTTTGCCATGTCACACTTGACGGATATTTTT
>DLQN01000067.1 GCA_002477595.1 Roseivirga sp. UBA7431 | reverse complement strand
TTACCGATGGAAATCTAGTTTCAGATAATTCACCAGCTTAGAAACCATATGGGTATGCCCACCCATCAATTGTAAGAGGTCTTTGTATTCTTCCGCAAGCTCTTTAGCATCATTTCTGAGACATTGCCTGTACTCGTAATTCAGACGCTCATTCAGTGCCCGTAGCTCAGCTTTGCTTTTACACAAGTGAAAGGCCTTTTTACACACATTGAGTGTGGTTTCCAATTGATCATTTTGATGATGGTGATAGCGACTAGCAGACATACTGGTTTGAAGTTTACGCTTGCGCATATGTACTTCATCCAAATAGGCATAGTTCCAATATCGAGAAGACCTTACCCAAAAATCAAAATCTTCGTAGGTCAAGGTTTCATCATATCCACCCAAGCGATCGAACACTTGTTTTCTGATAATCATAGTGGGGGTGCAAATGAAATACCGCCTTATAACTTGCTCGAAAACGTTTCCATCGGGCAGTTCACTCACCAGTTTCTTCTTCAACAATATCTCCTTATGATTGCCAATGACTTTTGAATTAGCATCTATATAGTCAGCATTAGAATAAACTACTCCTGTTGAAACTGGCTCCTTTTCAAATCGATCAATACCAGACGCCATGAAATTAGGAAGCATTACATCATCCAAGGCGAAGTCGATTACGAATTCACCGGTAGCCAGTGCCAGTCCTTGATTAAAAGTTTTAGTATACCCGAGGTTAGTTTGATGGTGAATGAAGCTGATTTTTTTATCGGAAATTAGTGTTCGGATTACTTCGGCACTTCCATCCCCGCTACCGTCATCTAGGATAATGACTTCGATGTTAGGATAGCTTTGTTCAAACACAGATTTAAGTGCCTCTTCAATATAAAGAGCGTGATTAAAGGAGATACAGATAACGCTTACTAGAGGTCTCATCTGAAGAGCAGTCGTCTATTGAACACCACTAATATCAAAAAGAAACCGATGTAACGCCACATATAGGCCATGGTTAATGCCTCTAGGTCTAAGCGATCGATAAGCAATGATATCAGACTGAGATAGATTACTGCCGAAATGATCTGCGCTGCAATGTATTTAATGGTCTGCACGCGAGCGCTAAGCAAATAAGCCAAGAGGTAGGAAAGAATAGCAAAGAAGTCGCCAATGACTTGATAACGCACTAGGTAGGCAGCTTTCTCGAACCCATCTGCAAAAAAGAGCTTTAGTATGAACTCCTTATTCAAATAATAAACGCTTAAGCACATTAAGGTAATGAAGGCGACAAACCCCATAACCTTTAACACATATTGCTTGAGCTCTTCAGGCTTGTGGATTAGAGAGGCCATTTTAGGATAATACACTACCCCTACTGTGCCTGTGAAAACCAGCATATAACTGGTAGACATTTTTGCTACCGATTGCCAAAGACCTGTGCGATCTAGCCCGTATAATTCAATCGCATAGTCACGCACGCCAAAGTCTAAAAGTTTTCCCAAAGCAATTGCACTAATCGCCATGGCGATGAACTTACTTATTTTCTTTAGTGATTTAGCATCGGGTAATCCTACCCCTAATGAAATGCTCTTTCTTCTATAAATGAGATACGTGAGGGCACAAAAGAACATTAGACCATAACCAAGGGCAAAACTCAGTAGTGCCTGGTCCAGTGTGCCTTGTGTTACACCGAAATACACCAAACTAACGAGCAAGAGAAGTCCAGCGATGTTGATAATGGCATACGCCTTCACTCGCCTGAGAGCAAGAATGACTGAGTTGAGATAACCCGACATGAGCATCAACAAAACAGCAGGGATAAAAAGTGTCAAAAACTGTTGAGGAGTATAGTCATTAATAAAGCGATCAAAAAAGTAATCGCGATAGCGGAAATATAAAACGCTAAGCGTACTTCCAAAGATTAGAGCTGTAACCCATAATCCTGTCTTAAAAAGTTTAACCCGCTCTACCTCATCTATCTGAGGGTCTGACCAGTACTTCATGATACTGCGGTTGACACCTTCGCTCGGAAGTTGTGTGAAAAGTGCCGTGAGATTCTGAAAATGGGAAAGCAGAGTAATACCTGGGGTGCCAAGAAATATCGCAAAAAGCTTATTGATAGTAAGGCCTCCGAGTGCACGAAACACTACTGCCGTAAACGACCAAGATGAACTTTTAAAGAATTCGGATTTCAATCGAGCCACAGTTTTACGAAGTTAGTGTTTTCTGCCAACTAAGTGCCTCAGATGGCTTCCCTCCTATATTTTCTTTGAATTGAGCTAATGATGTTTTCATCTTCATTTCCACATAAGACGTACCTAAATCCAGTGTAACAATGGAGTTTTCTTGACACCATTTATAGAGGTTCTCAACCAAGAAAACCATTGGGCTAAATTTTCTATAGTCTTGAAAATCAACATGACTTGCAGGCATAAAATGATAGGCAATTTTTTTATTCACTATAACGACAACCGTGGCTGCCAACATGTGTCCATCCATAAATACGCCAAAGACTTTATACATTTTAGGGTTGCGCTTATTGACATCAGTTAAGTCTGTCCAGGTCATTGATGGGGGTTTGTAACCAAGGGTTCTAAACCTGTCAATCCATTCAAAAGCCTGTACCTTTTTACTTTTCTTTAACTCTTTGAATTCAGCACCTGCATCAATGCATTTTTTAATTTTTCGCTGCTCCATCTTATGCATTCGGTGGAATAGACCAGATTCATTTACCTCAATGAAATGAAAAACACGATGTTGAATTACTTCGTAGCCTTCATTCAATAATGATTTACTCACAGTGCCGTGATCAAAATAAGCACTGGGGGCTTGATGAAGTCTAATACCTGTAATTCCTGAGTCTTTAAGTGCTTGCTCAACTTCTTGGAGAAATTCAGTTATGTTGTCCTCGGATAGTTTTCGAGACACCTCTATGCCCCCAAATGGGAGTTTATGCGGACTGTAAGCAATATTGTCAACAACTGAGTACGCGACATGGGCATGTGCCTCATTCTGCTCAACATTTATCCAATAAAAATGATACTGGATATAGTCGTTGTTGGTTCTCAGAAATAATGGCTCATTATAGACATAAGGCTCATAGCAAACCTCA
>DLQN01000007.1 GCA_002477595.1 Roseivirga sp. UBA7431 | reverse complement strand
ATTATGGCCTAGACACCTACATTCAGCTAGAAATGAAGAAGATATTTCCAGAGCTAGAGTTCGTTCAATTGCCATTCGACCACCCTATCTATGACCAAAAATTTAAGTTCGATAAAGGCCTGCCAAAAATTCATGAACACGACAATAAACCACCCCAAGGTTTTGGCTTGATTTATGAAGGAAAGCTCGTGTGCTTCTATTCTTATGAATCAGATTTAGGGAATGGCTGGGAGGACAAACGAATTCACAATGACCCGGAAGAGGTAAGATTAAAAGCTTTACGCATGGGAGCGAACATCATATCATTCGCCCTTACGCAATATTAAACTAATCAGAATTGAATAAAAACTAACTAGCTAGTTTGTAAACTAGTTGGATAGTTGTATAATTGATTAAGAGTATCTAAACTAATAGTTATGAAGGAATTGACAAAGGCAGAGGAACAGGTAATGCAAATACTTTGGCAAATCGAAAAAGGATTTGTAAAAGATGTATTAGCTAAAATGTCTGAACCCAAACCAGCTTACAATACTGTGTCTACCATCATCAGAATTCTTGAAAAAAAGGGCTTTGTAAGCTATAAGGCCTATGGTAAAACACACGAGTACTTTCCAATCATTGACAAAACGACTTACAGTAATTTCTATCTCAAGAACTTTATTGGAGGCTATTTCGGTGGATCGTTCCAAAAGCTCGTTTCATTTTTCGCTAAGGAAAACGATATGGATATTAATGACTTCGAATCATTGATGCAGCATGTTGAAGATAATTTGAAAGACAAGGATGAATAGGAACTAATGGGAAAGCATCCAACCATAGAGCTATTAGAAGGACTTAACAGTGCATTAATTTATGCGCTAGAATCAGCTACTTGCCTTGCAGTATTATACCTAGCCTACCACTTTCTTCTAAGAAAAGAAAAATGCTTTCAGTACAACAGATTCTACCTGTTGGCAGCAATATTAATTGCTGTATCATTTCCATTATTTAAAATAGATTTTAATCCAGAAAACACACCTGCCGTGCTCAACTCCATCCATCAGGTTGGAAACGAAGTAGGAAGTGAACCGATAATTGAAGCAGACAAAGCTTACTCCTACACCATCACTGCGAAGTCTCAACGCCCATTCCTTTTATGGTGGGAAGCACTATTATTATTTTATGTAGCTGGTGCTGTGATTGGCTTAATGAAATTATTACTTCAATTAAGGTTTTTTAAGGAGATTATCTGGTTTAAAAGACATAGAACAAGATATAAGGTTAAGGAAGACTATTTCCTTGTCAAAACCGATGGCTCAATGCCGACTTTTTCTTTCTTCAAATACCTTTTTTGGGACAATAAACTCGAGCTAACCTCATTTGAGAAACAACAAATGATGGACCATGAAATGGTGCACATCAAAGAAAAACACTCTTATGACATCATGTTGATTGAGCTTCTAAAAGTCTTGTTCTGGTTCAATCCATTCATGTACCTATACAAGTTCCTATTAGAAGAAAGTCATGAATACCTAGCGGATAGAAAGGTAGCACTGGCAACAGGCAATGAAAGTTATAGCCGGCTATTGGTTAAAACGGTCTTTAAGAAAATGGGACTCGATTATGGTAGCTACTTTGGAAAGAACCAGACCGTGAAGCGTGTACAAATGCTGACTAAGGATAAAAAAATCAACTTCATAAGACTATTGATACCCTTACCTCTAATCGGTTTACTCTTCTTTATCTTCTCTTTTGAAGCGAAGCTTCCCGAAAACTTAACTATCGATAGCTACCAAATTGAAAATAATACGTTTGGCTCAGAGGATATAGCCTCCTACCCGACCAAAGGAGTGAGAAACTGGGAAGAGTTTTTACAAGACAACATTTCCTATCCTGGAGAAGCCGTTGCTGCAAAGTTCGATGGTCAAGTAAACGTTCGTTTTACAGTAAATACGAAAGGACTTCTCGAAAACCTTCGTTTTGATGAAGGACTTGGCTATGAATTTGAGAATCAAGTGATTGATGCTTTGAGAAAAGGCCTTAAATGGAATCCTGGAAGAAAGAACGGGCAACTGGCTAAGACTGAAATTATACTTCCAATCCAATTACGAAAATCTTAATATTTCCGGTTATAAATTTCCGATGAGATAAAGGCTCGCTTTGCTGAGTCAAGATCAGAGAATAACTCTTTATAGTCTTCTTGATCTGCGAGATTATCATCCTTGTATTCGTCCAATCTAATCAGCGTCTTGTATTCCTTTCTATCTATTATTCCAAGTCGAGACTGGCTTGGCTTAGGTACACTAGCAATGGGTATAAAAGGCTCAGGTACTAATTCAGGAACTACCTCAACCTTTTCCTCTACTTTTTTTTCTCCCGTAAACTCTTCTAATAACTCTTCAAAAGTTGGCCTTCGTGAAACTGGTGGAGGCCCAACTGATCCTGGCCTTACAGGCGGATTTTGGTCAAGAGCATCTTGTGCTTTTTTCTTCTTCTTATTGGCACCAGTGAACACATAGTATAAAACCGCTAGAATGATTGGAAGAAGGGTACTTAAGTCGAAGTCCATGACACTAGCAAATCTAAGAATTAATTCTAATTTTGTTAGCTATACCTACTTTTTACGGATTCTAGGCAATGCAACTTACCAAACTTGAAATTAAGGGATTTAAGAGCTTCGGAGACAAGGTTGTTATCAATTTCGATGAAGGTATTACTGGTATTGTAGGACCAAATGGCTGTGGCAAGTCAAATGTTGTTGACGCAATTCGTTGGGTGCTCGGAGAGCAAAAGACAAGAATGCTCAGGTCGGAAAAGATGGAGAACATCATCTTTAACGGCACCAAGAAAAGAAAACCCACCCAGCTAGCAGAAGTCTCCCTCTCTTTCAAAAACACTAAGAACCTCCTGCCTACCGAATATACAGAGGTAACCATCACTAGAAGATACTACCGCTCGGGTGAAAGTGAGTACCTACTGAATGGAGTGAGTTGCCGCCTTAAGGATATCAACAATCTCTTTATGGATACAGGTATAGCTTCTAATAGCTATGCTATCATTGAGTTAAGGATGGTTGACAACCTCTTGAATGATAAAGACGATTCAAGGCGTGACCTCTTCGAGGAAGCAGCAGGCATCTCTAAATTTAAAAAGCGAAAGAAAGAGACGCTTAGAAAGCTAAAAGATACGGACGATGACCTAGACCGTGTTGAAGACCTGCTCTTCGAAATAGAGAAGAACCTAAAGTCCCTTGAAAAACAAGCCCGCCAAGCCGAAAAATATTATAAGCTAAAAGAAGAATACAAAGTTGACAGTGTTCAGCTGGCCAGAAGAGCTGTTTCGGAAAAAACGGATAGCTTTAAAAAGCTAGAAGAGGAGATAAAGCAAGAAGGCGATCGGAAAATAGAGATTGGACAATTGGTCGCTACGCAAGAGGCCAGTATGGAGAAAGGAAAAACCGATCTGATTACAAAAGAAAAGCTCCTCGCCTCTCGGCAAAAGACACTCAATGAGCATGTAAATAAGATCAGGCAATTCGAAAGCGATCGAAAAATTAAGAACGAACGGTTAACATTCTTAGAAGACAAGAGCGATAACCTTCGGGAACAAATTGAGTCTGACCGTAAGAGTAATGAACGCGCTGCATTCAGTCTAGAAAGTCTTAGAAAAGAACTGGACTTAGCTGAAAATGAACTTAAGAACATCACCAATGAGGTCGGTTCGTTAGAAAAGATCTATCAAGAACAAAAAGCAGTTGCTCAGAATGCCCAAGATGGGTATGAAGATAAAAGAAAAACCTTCGCTGAAAAAAGAGAACGCCTCTATACACTGAAGAAGGACATTGAAATCAAAGAGATTCAGCTTGCAACCCTTAGGTCAGAATTTGACAAAACTGAGTCTGATACATCAGAGCAATCTGAGACACTTGCACAGTTCGATGAAAAGCTCTCGGACATTGAAAAGGATTTCAATGAAAAGAAGACACTGCTTGATAAACGAAAAGCAGACCAGGAAAAGCACTCAAAGGCAGTTCAGCAAACTTCTGAAACCATCGATATTATTCGTGAAGAACTCACGACAGTGAGTAGAAGTCTTGATTCAAAGAAGAACGAATACAACCTCACAAAATCACTAGTCGAGAACCTCGAAGGCTTTCCAGAAGCCATCAAATTCTTAAAGAAAAAGGCCAATTGGAACAAACACGCTCCTCTCCTTTCGGATATCATCACCTGTGATGAGAAATACCGTGTAACCATCGAGAATTACCTCGAAACGTACATGAATTACTATGTCGTTGATACTGAACGTCAGGCGTTTGAAGCGGTGACTATATTAAGTGATGCGTCAAAGGGAAAAGCAAATTTCTTTGTGCTTGATGCTTTTGATCGTTATGAGGCAAAGGAATCAAAGCTGTTCGAAAACTCGATTCACGCTACAGAAATCGTTGAGTACGAGCCTAAGTATAAAAAACTCATTGGCTTTATTTTAGAGAATGTATTTATCGTTAAAGGTGGGCCTGGAGATATACCAGTAGACGATTCTTCCATTTTCATTACGGAAAGTGGTCAATACACGAAACGGAAGTTCAGCGTATCTGGTGGTTCTGTAGGGCTATTCGAAGGAAAACGCATCGGTCGCGCTAAGAACCTTGAAAAGCTCGAAAAAGACATCAAATCACTTGAAACTAAGTCTTTTAACATTAAAGAAAAGCTCGAGCATCGCCAACAGGAGCTTGCTCGATTGAAATCAGACACCTTTAAATCGGAAATAGATCAATTACAATCTGACTTTAATCGAGTAAACGAAGAGCTTATTTCTATTAAAACGAAGAAAGAGCAATTGGCACAAATGCTTTCGAGCAGAGCCAACCGTAAAGAAGACATTGTTGCCAACATTGATAAGATCAGTGGTGCTTTAGATCAATTAAAACCAACAGTTGAGGAAGAAGAAATAGCCTTTGCAGAAGTTGAATCAGTAATTGGGGAGCTTGAAGCCAAGGCAAAATCAGAGACGCAAAAGCTATCTGAGAAGTCACAAGTATTCAATGAAAGAAACATTCTTTCTCATCAAAAGCAGAGCAGAGTAAGTGCTGTCAATCAAGAGATTGGTTTTAAACAGAGCGCTTTTGAAGGTAGCAAACAGCGCATCGAAAAGAATCAGTCGGAACTCAGTAACAACGAGACCGAAATCAAAAGGCTAATCGCCAATACAGCATCAAAAGATGATGAACTCATCGGGATGTATGATGAGAAAGAGTCTATCGAAAAGGGCGTAAATGAAGCCGAAAAGGATTATTACGCTCAACGTGGTGATATTGATGTCTCTGACAAGACCTTACGTGAACTCCAACGTAAAAGAGAGCATTCTGACTCCTTGATGATGGAGCTCCAAAATAGGCTGAATGAAAACAAACTAGAGCTAAGCTCAGTAAAAGAGCGCCTTTCTGTTGAGTTCAATGTAGACCTAGACGAGCTGATCAAAAGCGAAGACGAGCTTAGTAATCATAAGTCTTTAGAGGAATTGGAAAGGAGCGTCATAAAGCTCCGTGAACGCCTAGAAAACATGGGGCCTGTCAACCCAATGGCGATGGAAGCCTATGGCGAGATTAAAGAGAGGCATACTTTCATTACTGAACAAAAAGACGACTTGGTTGCAGCCAAAGATTCGCTACTTGAAACCATCGGTGAAATAGATACTGTGGCAAAAGAAACCTTCTTAGAGGCATTTGCGAACATCAAAGAGAACTTTATCAAAGTCTTCCGCTCATTGTTTACTGATGAAGATGACTGCGATTTGAAATTGGTTGACCCAAGTAATCCGCTGGAATCAGCGATTGAAATTATGGCAAAACCAAAAGGTAAGCGGCCATTGACTATCAATCAGCTTTCTGGAGGAGAGAAAACACTAACGGCAACTTCACTCCTTTTTGCAATCTATCTCTTAAAACCTGCTCCTTTCTGTATTTTTGATGAGGTTGATGCCCCATTGGATGATGCTAACATTGATAAATTCAATACAATCATCAAGAAGTTTTCTGGGGAGTCACAGTTCATCATTGTCACACACAACAAGCGTACAATGGCTTCAACAGACATTATTTACGGAATCACCATGATAGAGCAAGGTGTCTCAAGAGTAGTGCCAGTTGACTTAAGAGAGTTAGCTGATTAATTTATAAACATAATCTCTCCCTATGGTTAAGATGCTTAGACTACTTTTTGTATTAACCCTTTCACTATCAACTTTTTCTGCTATGGCACAACAAACTTATTTAGCCCTTGGCGACTCTTATACAATAGGAGAAAGTGTAGAAGAATCCGAAAGATGGCCAGTTCAGTTAGTCAAACTTTTAAACGAGCGTGGAATAGCCATTGCAAATCCTAAAATCATTGCAAAAACCGGTTGGAGGACAGATGACCTACAAAATGGAATTTCTAAGGACAAAGAGTTGCGGCCAAGCTACGACCTAGTTTCTCTCCTCATTGGGGTCAACAACCAATATCAAGGTAAACCGATCGATCAGTATAAAAAGGAGTTCGAAGAACTGATTAAAGCAGCCGTTCAGTTTGCCAACAATGACCCAAAGAAAGTCTTTGTCGTATCGATTCCTGATTATGGGAAAACGCCTTTTGGAGCAAAAAAAGAAAGCAAAATTGAAAAAGAATTAAACGAGTACAATCGAATTGCCAAGCACATTAGCCTGTCGTATGGCATACCTTTTTTCAACATCACCCCTATTTCTCGCGAAGCAAAAGAAAGACTAGAATTGGTGGCAAAGGACAAGTTGCATCCCTCTGGTCAAATGTATACGGAGTGGGTCAGCCTCTTCGTAGATGAAGTAGCTAAAATTATTAAGCCATGAGAATTATTCTAAGCATACTTTCCCTATTTATTTGTCTTGGGCTCAGTGCTCAAAAACAAACTACAGGCCCCGAAAAAGGTCATTTAATTATAGCTGGGGGTGCCTTACGCGACCCTGAAGTCTTTGCAAAGTTTATTGAATTGGCAGGTGGTAATCAATCACATATTGTCGTGATACCAACAGCAGGCGGATATGAGGTAACTGATGAAAGAGTAGACGAACTCGTTAAATCATGGAAAGCCCGAGGAGCAGCCAAGGTCACAGTTCTCCATACAATCGACCCTAAAGAAGCCAATACAGAGGCTTTTGCTGGCGTTCTAAAGGAAGCGACAGGCGTTTACCTTCCCGGAGGAAGGCAATGGCGGTTTGCTGACTCATACCTCAATACTAAGGTTCAGGAGTATCTGTTCGACTTACTTAACAGAGGCGGTGTCATTGGAGGTAGTTCTGCTGGTGCAACTATTCAAGGTTCTTATTTAGCGCGTGGCGATAGTAAAACCAATACGATTATGGTGGGTGATCACGAAGAAGGCTTTGGCTTTGTGAAGAACATAGCGGTCGATCAGCATACGCTAGCGCGAAATCGTCAGTTCGATATGTTTGATGTGTTGAAAGTCTACCCCGAACTGTTAGGGATTTCTTTAGATGAAAACACAGCCATCCTTGTCACAGGAAACCAATTTGAAGTAATTGGTCAGAGTTATGCTTTAATTTATGACGGCACGCATTGGGACCAAACGACAAATCAGTTTGTAAAAAACAAACCTGGTCAAGAACGTTTTCATATGCTCAGAAAAGGCCGAAAGTACAGTATGATTGAGAGAAAAGTAGTCCGCTAATACTGGTCCTTGATTCCGAGCTTCAATCGTATATTGAGTTCCTCATGCACTTTGACTAAGCCTAAAAACTTTTTAGGGGGTTCAAGATCGAAGTACCTGAGGTTTAAGCTGAATTCAGCTACGAGAAATTTACTATCCGAATCAACTCCTTCTTCCATTATAAATGGCAGTTTTTCCATGTAGAGCTCCTTGCCTACAAGCTTAAGTCTTAAGGAACTGAAGTAATGATTTCCTTCCTTGAAGAAGTAGACTTTGTTGAAACGA
>DLQN01000039.1:12175-12667 GCA_002477595.1 Roseivirga sp. UBA7431 | reverse complement strand
TATTATCTAACACGTGCTGAATTTCAGATTTTTGTCCGTCAGAAAGACGAAATACTTAAGTGCTTTTTGGGAAATGATAGCACTTTTAGGCTAGTAGAATTAGGTGCTGGAGATGGGACAAAGACTAAAGTGTTACTATCTCACTTTTTAGACAAGAATGCCTCATTTACATACTCTCCAATTGATATTTCAGGAAATGTCCTAGACCAACTCCAAGGCGATTTGCAGGTAGAATTGCCTTCGCTCAAGGTAGAGCCGATAATAGGTGAGTACTTCTATGGACTTGAAGATTTAGCGGCAAATGATAGTTCAAAAGAAATAGTGCTCTTTCTTGGATCTAACATTGGCAATTTCGGTAAGTCTTCAGGTGTTGGATTTTTGACTCACATTGGAGAGCACCTTAAATCAGGTGATATGCTTTTGATAGGTTTCGATCTAATGAAAAGTCCCCAAAAAATTCTTTCAGCCTACAACGACAAAGAAGGTGTGACT
>DLQN01000039.1:0-12063 GCA_002477595.1 Roseivirga sp. UBA7431 | reverse complement strand
ACATCGTTTCAAGGAAAGAGCAGACGGTTTACATTGAAGCCTTAAAGGAGTCTTATTCGTTTGATGCATGGGAAGCTATTCATACAGAAGTTTCGCAGAAGTATTCAATGAAAATGATAGAAGCTTATGTGGTTGAATCCGGCTTTGAAATTGTAAAGAATTTTACCGATTCGAATCAATACTTTGTTGATTCGTTATGGAAAAAACTATAGGGGTTTAAACTGTTCGAAGGCCTGAAGGCAATTGTGGCAGTAATGCATTGACCTGCAGAGGGTAGGCCCAAAGGGAGTCTTCATTTCAGTGTTCTCACTATTGCAATGTGGGCAACTCGCTCTTTCGATTATATCGATATCCACAATCATATTGTGCTCTGGAGGAGGTGCCAAGCCAAAGTCTTTCAGTGCCTTTCGCCCTCTTTCGGAAATCATATTTGAATTCCATTGGGTTTTGAAAGAAACGATGACTTCATGATCCTTAATGCCTTTTTTTACTAAAACGTCCTTAACATCTTGCTGCATTACATCCATAGCTGGGCAGCCGGTGAATGTAGGAGTCATGTTTACGGTTACTTTGCCAGAAGAGTCAACATCAATACCCGTGATCACTCCAAGGTCATTGAGGGACAATACAGGGATCTCGGGATCTTTAACTTCCTCAAGCCATTCCTTGATCTCACTAACCTCTAAATCTTTGACACTGCTCATGATGCTCCTCTAATTAAATATTACCAGTCAGCTGTTGGGTCTACATTGAATACCTCTGACATTTCCGTTAGCAAAGGCTGAAGATGCTCAGTATGCTTTCCATACCTACCACCGTAAACCGGTGTGATACTTTCCATGTCGGGAAGTATTAAACTCGTTTCTGAAATTACTTCCGTGACTTTGGTCTTCCATTGTGCTTTGAGCGCTTCCTCTCCCGCGAATAACCCCTCGTTAATCAGATCTTGCTCGAATTCAGAAACTTCAAACATTCCCAAAGCATATGGCATGGACTTATCTAATGAATCTTGAAGTCGAGAGATACTCTCTTCGGTAGCAGAACCAAGTTGTTTGATCCAAATATTAGCATGCATGCTGTGGTATTTGGTCTCGCCTTTAATCTTTTTAGCCAAGTTGGCCAATGTTTCAAAGCTAGACTCAGCCAACATCTGAAAACGAATTAACTCTGCTGTGTCAAACAAAAAGTGTCTGATCAGGCTGAAATCATATTCGCCATTGGGCAACTCTACAAACTGTGAATTGTGAAACTGCTCTGCATTTCTCATGAAAGCGACAGTATCAGGATCTGATTCACCTAGCTCGTTGAGTATTTTATATAATTGCCAGCTCTGTCCAACTTTGTCTTGCGCCATTGATGAAAAAGCAATGTCTTCTTCTAACAAAGGGCCAAAACCAGTCCATTCAGAATTTTTATGTCCAAGGATCAATTGATCATCGGCCATCTTATACAATAAGTCTTTGATTGCGTTTTGATTCATCCTTATCCCTGTTCTGCTTTGAATGCTTTGATTCTGTCTGCCGCCTTATAATCGATGGCATCCCTATATTTCTTTTCTTTCAGCGTATTCCAGATGTCTGCATCTTCTTCATCCGACATAAGAATGTCCTCAGATTTAGCAATCCATACATTGAATACGGGTTTGTCACGTGGGTAAGTTTCTTTTGACGCTAACAACGCATCTTCAAAGTCTTTAGCTTCTACAGTGCCGATGTGTTTGTGATGCTTACCACGTTTTACTGAATGGAAGACTTCAAAAGATGCTGA
Organism: Roseivirga sp. UBA7431; assembly: GCA_002477595.1. Taxonomy (GTDB): domain Bacteria; phylum Bacteroidota; class Bacteroidia; order Cytophagales; family Cyclobacteriaceae; genus Roseivirga. The sequence continues at coordinate 10,296 of DLQN01000039.1, read as the reverse complement.
AGTGTCTCCCGAGTAACTACCCTTGAATGTATCGTAAACGTCTTGCCCATTGTCAGTGAATTCTGATACCAAGATCAATTCGGTCTTAACAACACACAAAGCATGGCAAAACGTACCACGTCTACTAAACTGCTCTTTGGCAAAAAGGAATGCCATTTCTTCATTTGGAGCGTGAACAGTCCCGGCATGTTCAAATGGTTTACCTTCTTTAGTTTGAATAAAAGATTGATAAGTTTCAAACTGATCCAATTGCTCTTTAGCTGCCATTGGAGCTTCAAAATCGTCTGGTATTGACAGCCTGTTTACCCTTGGGTCAAGTGATTTCAACATGCTATATTATGCCAAAGGCGTTACGTACTTTGCTTTAGGGGCAAGCAGTGCTTGTCTTACCCATCTACCTCTTTCTTCCGCCATTCTTCTCACTGCAATTCGCTCCTTGTTGCAAGGGCCATCACCATTGATAACTCTCTTAAATTCTTCCCAGTCTGGCTCAGAGAACTCCCACTGACCAGTCGTCTCATTCTTCATCAAGTTCTCATCAGGTATGGTCAAACCAAGTTCCCAGATTTTTGGAACATACATGTCCAAGAACTGTTGACGACATTCATCATTTGATGCCATCTTCACTTTCCAACGCATCAAAATTTCTGAGTGGACAGAGATTTTATCTGAAGGACCAAAGAAGTGCATCATAGGTGCCCACCATCTGTTAACAGCGGCTTGCATCATTTCTCGTTGCGTTTTAGTGCCTGTGGCTAAATGGATCACACAGTGGTGTCCATATTTCAAGTGGAATGATTCTTCAGCACAAATACGCTCAAGGGCACGGCAATAAGGGCCGTAACTCCCTTTAGAATTCGCGATTTGGTTAACTATCGCTCCTGCATCAACCAACCATGAGATAAAGCATGAATCAGCCCATGTGAAAGCAGGGTAATTGAAAATGTTCGAATACTTCGACTTTCCTGAGATTAGGTCCTCTAGTTGTTGCTCTCTTGGTTTACCGAGGGTTTCGGCAGCCGAATAAAGTAGTTGGGCATGACCCACTTCGTCTTGAACCTTCGCCATTAGGGCCAATTTTCTTTTGAAGCCTGGGGCTCTCGTGATCCATGTTCCTTCTGGTAATGCACCAATAATTTCTGAATGACCATGCTGCTCAATCATTCTGATCAGCTGCTTGCGATAAAGCTGCGGCATCCAGTCACTAGGTTCAATTTTTTCACCACGATCAATTCTAGCTTCAAATTCAGCTAATTTGATTGGATCTTCCTCAGCAAGTGCTGTGGCTTTCATTGATTCGAATACGTTTCCACCTCCGTACATAAATTATTTTTTTAAACCGTTTAAAACTAAATTAGATAGTCTAACACCAATTTCTTTTGGTGTCAATGAACCCCCTGGTTTATACCAGTTGTGAGTCCAGTTTAATGATGATAATATGGTCAGCATCATGAATTTTGCATCAACTTGCTCAAATTCACCTGACGCCATTCCATCTTTTATAATCTGAATGAATCGTCCTTCATAGTCATCGCGCATGGCAAGAAAGTCACTTAAGTGAGGCTCACTTAAATGTCGCCATTCGTTGAAGAATACTGCTGACGCATCTGTGTTTCTCGTGATAACCTTCACATGTGCTATGGCAGCCTTACTAATTTTATCTGAAGCACTGGTCTGCACTGATTCAACATCTTTCCATGCTTCAAAAAATTCATCCGCCATGCGAAAACATATTTTTTGAAGAATTTCTTCTTTAGATTTGATGTGAGAATAAAGACTAGCTGCTTCTATGCCGAGAACTTGTGCAAGATCTCTCATAGAAGTGGCTGCATAGCCTCGTTCTCTAAAGAGGGTTGTAGCCTTTTCTTCGATCTGCTGCTTACGATTCTTTTTAACTAGAATTTCCATTCATTCAAAGGTAGACATACTAACGTTCGTTAGCAAATTATTGTTTTGACCAATATTGTATAAATATATGAAACTCAGAGACGCGAATTTTGACAAAAGAAAGTTCATAAAATCACTTGAATCAATAGGTTACCTGTTTCTAGTGCTTCCATTAGTCGCTTTTGGTTGGGTTTTCCTAGAAAAGGAAAGTACTGGAGGTTTGAGGAATACGTTTTTTGAAAATACCGACATCATGTTTCATGGTGTAATGGCAATCGGTTTCGTCTATATACTGATGAGAACTTTAGCGACCTGGAAAGCAGATCTTTTGAAGGCCTTGGCAAGAACAGAGGAGCTTGACGTAAAGCTAATTGCCGTAAGAAAGCCAATTATTTATAGAAATGTGATGTGGGCTTTAGGTGCTGGTATTGGTGCTTATGGCCTTTATGAGAAGGGCGATATGGTGTATGCGCTAGTCTTTACAGTGTTTTTACTCTTGATTACATCAAACCGACCAAGCGAAAGGTACTTTGTGAAGTTTTTTAAACTTAAGGGAGAAGAGAAGGACTGGATGCTGAAGACAGGCTTAGAGAATGAAAAGGCTGAAACGAAATAATCGCCTCAGCCTTTTGAATGATTGTGAATTGTGATTAAAAAATCACGCCTATGCTCACAGGGTTTAGCTTTGGGCCTCGGCCGTCTTCGAAAAGTTCGTTCATGTCATAATTCACAAACATATCGAATCCATCAATTCCCATTTGCAGCCTAAGGCCATATCTAAAGTCATTCACGAAGAAGCCTCCTTTATCTTTTACTTTATCACGCCCAGCATCATCTTTAAAAATGTATTTGGCTTTGTTGCCAAGTCTTAAGCCGACATAAGGCCCTACACCGATTCGGAACCCTTTGCGCGAGCTTACTGCAATTCTTACATCGTCTTCTTCATAGACTCTCACTAGTCGTTTACCGCGCCCAAAGTCGAACATCGGTACGGCTGTAAAACTTAAGTAGGTGACTTTTAACTTACTCTTGATGGCGCTATTGATATTAAGATCTTCGACAAAGTTAAGTTCTCCACCATTTGGATCGAGACGAGCGGCAGCGTTTTCAAACTTGTAATTGTACCAAGTAAGCCCTCCGCCCCAGTCTAGGTAGAGAGGCCCTGAGATATAAGAAGTATGGTTCCAACTTAAACCGACAAAAGTAGATCCGATGGGTTTTACCTGATATAGGTCGCTTGAGGATGGAAACTCGCCATCATTTAAAAGATTAGCTAATCCATATTCAAAGTTTAATCCTTTCAATGTACCATGATCATGTTGTTCATAATACTCAACGTTTTGAGACCTTCTTCTTCTGCTTCTCCAGTCACTATCCCAATCATCTTCTACTTCAAGTTCTAAGCCTAGAAAGCTTAATCGTAGGTAAAAGTCATTGTCTGAAATGTAGAGGCTATTGTTGCTGTATTTTGGAATACTAACAATTGTATCTAGTCTCTCAAAGTCATCATATCGTCCCCATCGCCATTGAGCACTTAACGTTTGGGCTGAAAAGCTTGCGATCATGCAGATCAATAGTATTCTGTAAACCTGTTTCATATTGCTATATTTTTTTGTTGATCAGACGTGACCATTACTGGTTGACATTCTCTGGCATAAGCCTGGGAACTATCAACCAATTGGTCTGATCATTTTGAGTTTTTGAATTGTTGTTTAAAATATCACCCCGAATGTTACTGGATTAAGTCTAGGGGCAATAATGTCGTCTTCAAATAGTTCGGTTAGGTCATAGTTGAAGAAGAGATCAAAAGAGTCCCAGCCTACCGTTGCTCTTATGCCATATCTAAATGGATTAATGTACCAGTTATCATTTGTTTTATCCTTCTGCCTGTTTCCATTCGCATCGTCATACTTGTATTTTGTGCGAGCACCTATTCGATACCCAGCGTATCCACCTAAGCCCACTCTGAAGGCGCTATATCTACCAAATGATATAGTTGGTACAAAGTGGAGGTTGACGTGGCTCATACTAAGCTTACTTACATCACCAGTTATGTTATTTTCCTCAGTAAAGGAAATGTTGTCATTACCCTTGAGGATTCTAACGCGTGTGTTTTCGAAGCTGAAACTTTGGATGCTCAGTCCAGCTCCCCAATCTAAATAGAGTGGGCCAACAACATGCGTTACGTTGTCAAAGTTTAATCCAAGGTACCAAGAGCCGAGGGGGCGAAGACTAATCAAAGAGTTACTGTTTGGCAGTTCATCGTCTTCTAAATAGTTGTTCAAACCAACGTACACGTTAACAAAATTCTCAGTACCTCTTCTCGGATAATATTTGTCGATTCCCCATTCTTTGTCCCAGAAACCGTTGATACGCTTATCTCTGTTGCTGCTGTTGCTTACTGATATATCCTTTTGAAAGGTTGACTTATAGTCGTCCTTGTAGAGGTTGAATATTTCTATTTTTTGTTTGCCTTCGATAACAGGGATAGTTGATCCAGGATCTGTTTTTTCAACCAAGTCTTGTGCGTTGACTTGTGCAAGACATAATGTGACCAACATTATCGCCATGGCTAGTTTAGAGATGATTTTCATTTTTATAGATTTTGAGTTATAGATTATTTTTTGTTCAGATTATCCTCTTGTTCGTCAAGGTTATCCTCTAAGTCTTCGTCTTCTCCTTCACTGCTTCCATATTTGAGATCATTAGTGAAGAAGTTGTTTTTAGACTTTCTTATTTCGGAGAGCGCAAGCTTTCCGCCATTTACCCCTTTGGCAACACTCACAATTCCACTAAGGAGGCTGAAGCGTTTTCTTTTGCCAGGTAATTCTGATGTGTTCTGAGGACTATTTAAGTAGGCTTCTAAATCGACAGAGAAGTCGATCATGAAGTTATTTTGAGCTATGCTTTCAATGAGGTCAAACTTTGGAGCGAACCTTTGATCCATTTTGATCAGCTCAATTTCCTTGAATTCCAGTGTTGTCACTTCTTGAACACTTTCCTCTATCTGTGCATTAAGTTGTAAGATTTGAGGGTTCACAGTAATAGAAGGCGTGATATTTCTATTAGCAATTTGCTCTTGTTCGTTCTTGTCTGATGTAGACTTAGCGACTAAGTTTTTAGCAACTCCTTCTTCAGGAGTTATGATATCCGGTAGAGAAGCCTTCGGTGTTTCTTTTAAAGGATTGACGTCTTTCTTTTCCGTTTCGACAGTAATGTTGCTTAGGTTTTCATTAAGTAACTCGTCACTATTAGCGTTGCTTAACATAATCCAGCCGAAAGTGAAAACTAGTGCTAGCGAAGCGGCAATACTTATCCAGAAATAAATACCTTTTTTAGATTGCTTTGGGAGCTGAGATTCAATCTTATCCCAAGCGTTTGAAGGCGCGCTTATTTTATGTGATGCTAGTCCCTTGCGGAATAAGTCATCTATTTTGTTATCCTTCATATCTTACTTTTTTATCATTCAAATAATCTTCAGCTTCGATCAAGAGGTTTTTTAAGTGTCCTCTTGCTCTGCTCAATTGAGATTTCGAAGTGTTTTCACTTACTCCCAACTGGGCTGCTATTTCCTTGTGCGAAAAGCCTTCAATGGCGTACAGATTGAAAACGGTTTTGTAACCCGAGGGAAGTCGATCTATTAATTTCTGTAGATCTTCTACCTCCAGCTGATCTTGAACTTGACTATAGTCTGGTTCTCTATCCGCTTTTTCAATCTCTACTTCCAAATACATGCTTTTATTCTTGCGGATGTACGAAAGTGCCTCATTGACCATTATTCTTCGAATCCAGCCTTCAAAACTTCCTTCTGATTTAAACTGGTCGATTTTGGCAAACACTTTTGTAAACCCACAAACCAAAACATCTTCTGCTTCTGAGCTATCTCTGATATACCTACGGCATACAGCAAACATCATGGACGAGTACTTTTCGTACAAGTCCCGCTGCACTTTTCTATTGCCTTTTCGGCATTCTTCGAGAAGCTTCTCTTCAGTTTTTGACCGTTTGATTTGAAGCATTATTTGGTTGACTACACAGGGTAGATGTATAAATGATAAAAAGGGTTGCATCTGTAGAGAGGTTTTTTTCTCTAAAGGATGCATCCCTAAGTAAATGTAATATAAATGAGTGTTTTAAAGGGGATTGAGAATAGGAAACGGACCTAAGTCCGCTTCCTATAATTATTACTTTTGGTCTAGTATTTACTAATGGTGGCTGAATTACTTTCCTCAACTATGTTTAATTCAGGGCTTCCTTTATAGCGAATAGAAGAGAATCCAGAGGCAGAAATTCTTAGGTATTCGCTTACGTTTATCCTAGCTCTAGCTTCTGATTCAGCGTCTAGCGTTGCCTCTCTGATATCTGCTTCATAGGCATAAAGTCTACCCTTCCTAGTAAGAATGGCTCTTAATTTGCCGATAGAGGCAGACATGTCCACTCTTGAATCGCCACCGATGAATAGATCGAGTTTGTCTAGGTCTCCGTCTAAAGAGAACCTAGCATCGTCATAAGTCTTAACATCTAGTGATGGCTGACCTTTGGCTTTCATTGTTAAGCTCGCTCCGTTTTTCAAGGAAATAAAGTCTATTGATGGTGCCGTGATAAAAACCTTTACCCTTGACCAATCGCCACCAGAACCATCCTCGTCTATACTGAGCTTACTGTCACTAACCCTACTGGCCACTCGCTCTACTTTTGACTCTGGTCCTTCTAGCGTAACTACGTGCTGTTCTCCAATGGTAAGTACTGCCTCCATGTTTTCAGAGATCTCAATACTTGAAAAGGATTCTATACTAAGGGATTTTTTATAGTTATTCTCACTATTACTAGAAACCCCTTGACTATTGTCATCCTCATCACAATTCAAGCATTCAAGTCTTCCGCTGTCGTTAAATGCCCATGTGTTTCGGTAAATCTCATGCCAAGAGTATTTATAGCTGAATTGATGAAGAACTAAATTTAAATTTCTTCCAACCTTAAAAGGTACATTCTTTGGTATATAGAATGTTATATCAGCCTCTTGAAAGCGAAATTCTGCATCAGGATTATAGGTTAGTTCTGAATCAAAGGTGATTTTATCTCCTTCAACAGTATAACTGTAGCTGACGTCTTGAGCATTTTCTTCAGCATCTCTTGGGTTCCTACCTCTTGCATGAAACCTTTTCTTGATACTAAATTCTCCATCACGACTAGCAACAAGGTCTAGGTCTGTAAATTCAGATATAGATTCATATTGATAATCATTTCTATACCTCCTTGATTCAAAGCCTCTTTTTGTGATTGTATTGATGTCTAGTAAAAGTGTGTCTGCTTCTATGGTTATAGCCTCAGTCTCTTCATAGTAGCCCTCATCTCGAAAGTCACGAATTACGTTTGGTACTAAGGCAAATGAACCAACTACAGCTATCATCCATACACCAAGAATACTCCAGCCAACAGAGCTACTCATCACTCTTCTTTTGGCGATGATGGTGATACCAGCAATGAACACATATAGGAACGGCACAAAGATGGCCGTAAGCACAAATAATATTCCTAGTTCAGGGAAGGTGTTTGTAAATACTTCGTACGGAAAGTAAGTAAATTCGTCTCCGTTGAAAAACCAATCTCCGTTGTAGAGTCCCATCAAAACCCCAGCTGCGACCAATAATGAGAACATCACTGAAAGACCAACAATCACTACAATTCCACCTGTGAAAATTCTGATCACAGCAGCGATGAATAACATCAATGGAGCGAATGCCTTGCCCAAAGCACTAAAGATTTTTCCAATCAATCTAAATGGAAATAGAAGGATCGTAGTGAAAGTGTTTTCGCCCCTAGGGTTTAAGCTTTCTTCTTTCGTTTTTTTAATGCTAGAATCGATGTTCGATAAGGTCACTTTTTGACCTTTCATCTGCATTTTATCCGTAATGGAATTGGCCTTTGGAGTAATAATCCAAAGGACAATGTAAGCCAGTACGCCTGCTCCGCCAGCTAATGTAAACACGATAAATGCGATTCGTAAAACGAGTGACTCTGTTTTGAAGTAGTTTGCTAATCCAGAGGCAACTCCACCCAAAACACTATCGTCAGGGTTTCGATATAACTTTTTCACTGACTCATGTTCTATCATGCTATCATTTCCTGGTAGCGCAATCCACATAATAATGTAGACTACTGGAGAAATGGGTATGGTGATGATGGCTAGAACGCGCAGCCAAATTTGATCTATTTTAAGGTAATGCGCAGCACCAGCAGCAACTCCTCCAAGTAATTGGTTTCTAGTGTCTCTCTCAAGTTTTCTAGGTCCCTCATACTCATGCTTTGTAGATCTCTTCTTACTTTGATCTTTTTGTTCTGCCTTTTGCTTTTTCTGTGATGCAGACTCTTCTTTGGCGAAGTCATCTTCTTCTTCCATTGCCTCAAAGTCGGAGATCTGACCCATGGTGCTAATTAATATATCTACGTCTTCTGTGGATATGACTTGCTTGCCATCATCTAGTTTCTCTAAGAATAGTTCGGCTATTCGGCTTTCTATGTCCGCAATGATTTCTTCACTGTCTTCATAAGAAGCAAAATACCTGTTGATAGAGTCCAAGTACTTTTTGAACCTATCGTAACCGTCTTCTTCGATGTGAAAGATGATGCCGCTGATGTTTATGCTTATGTTTTTTTTCATGACCGCTTACTTAGTATTTGAGATGATTTGAGAAGTTGAATTGACCAATTCTTGCCAAGTGCTGCTTAGGCTTGTCAAAAAGGCTTGTCCAGATTCCGTGATAGTGTAGTACTTTCTCGGTGGCCCTGAGTTTGATTCTACCCATTTATAGTCGACCAACCCTGCCTTTCGCAACCTTGTAAGCAAAGGGTAGAGTGTACCTTCCACCACCATGATTTTGGCGGAGGTTAGTTCTCCTAACATATCCGATGCGTACACCTCTCCTCTGGAAATAATATTCAGTATGCAGAACTCGAGGATTCCTTTCCGCATTTGTACTTGAGTGTTCTCTAAATTCATCTTGTTTTTCTTTTAAGATGTTGACCTTGTATACAAAAATACGTAAAAAGGTACTATGTGTTACATGGTACTATACAAAAAATATTACCTTGTAGTATATTTCTATTAAAAGGTGACCGATAAATCGTTCCTTAGGGTGTCAGGAGGACTTTTTTTGTTAAAAAAGAAAGGTTTCAATAAGTTGTCCGATAAAATTCGTTTGATTAGGGTATATATAATTATTTTTGAAGTGTATAAATGCTGCTTAGCGCAGAAAAAAGCCCCATGATGTGGAGCTTTGTTTCATTTGAACTCTAAGGCAGACAGGCCTACCCCTCCGTTGTTAGGTCAAACAAAAAAAAGACCCCTCTATGAGGAGCCTTTTTTCATTTGATGTACCCAGAGCCGGAGTCGAACCGGCACGTCCGAAGACATTGGTGTTTGAGACCAACGCGTCTACCAATTCCGCCACCTGGGCAATTCTGAATTGGGAGTGCAAAAATGGATAAAGATTTTTGATTATACAACAAGCCGACCTACGAAAGTCTTAATCGACTTGAATGAATTTTTTTGATGAAAATGCCACTGGCTTGGCTGCAAACTTACTTTTTGTATTGGCCCAAACTTCCGCGAATAATTCAGAGTGTCTGTAGGCGTTGAGTGCAGCCTCATCTTTCCAATAGCTGTACGTGGAGAATACATTAAGATCATTGTAATCTTCCAAGAGCTCTAGGTGGCTGCATCCCTTGAAATGTCTGATCTTTTCTTTGCTTTCATCAAAGAGTTCAAGGAAGTTATCACGTTCTTCTGGTAGAAAGGTCATTCTCACTATTCGAATTAGCATCACTCTTCAAATTTTATGATGATCGGGCTGTCATATTCGAGCCCTAACAATTGAGCGCCATGTCCTTGATTTATTCCTAGCATCAATTTGTTGCTGGTATTGAAGATGAAGAATACCTCTCCAAGCTCAACATCGGAAATGTGTGCATTGACTTGCTTGACGGTATCACGTCCAAAGGTTATGTGATAGGATTTGTTTTGGCTGAGAATATCGAAATCTGTCTTTTCAATATTGGTCATTAGATTGCCATAATGATCTACATGAATGACATGGCCAGCAATCTCTTTTCTAGTTGCACGAGCTTTTCGTGATATATATTCAGTGAAGTTTTCGGTAGGTTTTCCGAATGAACCCGGTTGCTCACCTTTTGCCAGTTTTGCGGCTATAGCTGGTAACTTTGCAAAACCCTCGCCTTCGTCTAGGTCGATCTCAAATAAATCAGTGGGTGATTTTTCACTGATCAAACTGAGCACGCCATTATTCGGGCTTACAAAAATATGTTCCTCAATTATGGCAATAATGTAAGAAGTAGTTTTTTGAGTACGCTCATTTCCGATTAAATGAACCGTCCCAGTGGGAAATTCAC
>DLQN01000002.1 GCA_002477595.1 Roseivirga sp. UBA7431 | reverse complement strand
TATGGATCTCAGAAAACAACTTCTCAAGGAGCATTCCAAAGAGAACAGGGCAGAAATAGTAGGCTATATACAACACCACCCGTCAGCGATTGTGGAATTGATGGATATTTTTCTCAATGAAACCTATAGGCTCATACAGCGTTCCGCTTGGGTAGTAGGTGACTTAGGAAGATCAAATCCTGAATGGATACGCCCTTATATTCCGCAGCTGATGGAGCATCTAAAAACACCAGCACTGCATGTTGCTGTAAAGCGTAATACGATGCGTTACTTTCAGGAGATAGAAGTGGAAGAACAATATTGGGGTGATCTATTAGATATCGCTTTGAAGTTGTTATCCAGCAAGGAAGAGCCCGTTGCCGTGAAGGTATTTTCTATGACGGTCGCCTTCAACATCATTAAAAATATACCAGACCTTAAGGACGAATTGAGAATCATCATTGAGGATCAACTTCCCTATGGTACCCCTGGGTTTAAAAGCAGAGGGCAGAAAACCATTTCTGCCCTAAATAAGCTCTAAATTATTTTTCAGCCTTGTACTTGGCTTTGATTTTTCCAGGAAAGTACTTCTTCAATTTCTTTACTTTCGGAATAGCAACCTGTATAATGTATGGATTACCAGGGTTCAACTCATAGTAATCTTGATGATAGTCTTCGGCCATCCAGAATTTGCTATACGCTTCTACTTGCGTCACCACTTTGTCCGTAAACGTACCAGAAGCATCAATTTTCTTGATGGTGGCCTCAATGGCGATCTTTTGATCGTTGCTGTGATAGTAGGCAGCGGTTCTGTATTGTGCTCCTCTATCAGGGCCTTGCCTGTTGAGCTGCGTTGGATCGTGTGTAGCGAAAAAGATATCGAGCAGTTCCTGATAGCTCACCACTTTAGGATCAAATACAATTTGAATAGCCTCGGCATGCGTTGTGTTTCCATAGCTTACCTGACTATAAGTAGGATTATCTTCTTTACCACCGGTATAGCCTGAATAAACATCCTTGACACCCTGAACCCTCTCAAAAACGGCTTCAGTACACCAAAAGCATCCACCTGCGAATGTGGCTATAGCATCACCATCTTGTAGTACATCAAATGTTACCAACTTAGTATCTCCTTCAGTAGCACAAGAGCTAATTGAAAGGTTAAACACCACTGAAATCAATATTGAATATAATCCCTGCATTTCTTTATGTCTTTCTTTGGACTCCTAACGACCTGAGTGGGGTAAAAGTTTTCAAAGATGGTCGGCCAAAATGCTTTTAAGATCGGCTGGAGAATAATTCACTGATTTCAATGTTTTGTTATCCTCCTTTCTATAAACCAAGAAGTGTCCATCGGACTCCTCGATATAGCTTTCAGTGCCATCTCTTTGCTGATAGTGCTCTCTTGTCGCCTCAGCCTCTTCCATCGTTTTGCAGGTTTTACTCATATTTGATCGCTGCACTTCATCGAACAAATTTTTGAATTTCCCACCCATTCCAAACTCTAGGATCGCACCTGATAAAACATATTGAATGTCTGCTAATGCATCAGCGATTTCGACAAGGTCGTTGTCCGCAATTGCCTCTTCTAATTCCTTAAGCTCTTCGGCTATGAGTGACACCCTAAGTTTGCATCGGTCTTCCGATGGGATTTGTGGAGAGTCTAAAATGGGGTGTTTGAATGTTTTGTGAAATTCAGCTACGCTGTTGAGTGCTTTTGGTTCTTCCATGAGTTAAATAAAAAAGGTCTGATAAATCAGACCAATGTTAATCAAATATATTCTATCACTGAATTAGTTCTTCGGTTTTTTGAACTTTGGAGGTGCTTGACCTTCCGGTACAAAAATCAAAGCTGCAGAATTCAAGCAGTATCGCTTACCCGTTGGGTTAGGTCCATCATCAAATACATGACCTAAGTGCGAACCACTTTTACTATCAACAACTTCCCATCGTGTCATTCCTAAAGTTGTGTCTTTTACTAATTTAATCGCATCATCATCGATTGGCTTCCAGAAACTAGGCCATCCTGAGTAAGAGTTATACTTCGTTTCGGACGTAAAGACAGGCTGCAAGGAAGCTGCAGAGTAGTAAGTTCCTTTTTCATACACCTTATCGAGTTTACCCGTACCTGAACGCTCGGTACCTTGCTCTCTCAGTACATAGTATTGTTCAGGGCTTAACCTTTTTTTCCACTCTTCATCAGACAACTGGATTTCGTATTTCTCTCCTTTAACCTTCTGCTTATCTTGAGCAGGAGTTTCTTGCCCTTTGAGGGCAAATATGCTAGCCGCTAGTATAATCACTAGGCCAGAAAGCAACATGACTTTAGACTTCATATAATTCCTTTTGTTCGTTAACCTTATTTACAGGCAAAAGGTTTGCTTTAGACTCGTTAATCAGGAAAATTGTTGATTAAGAGAAGTCTTACCGACCGTTTGATTCGATGAATCATTGGTACTTGATGGGTTAATCCCCTCAAAATAGAATGTTGGCAGCTTAAATTTTTTCCAAGGCATCACTAAGCCACGGGCAGTTTTTGAAAATTTGTCAGCGCTTAGCAAAAACTTAGTGTGAAGCGGCTTATCAGTCTCATAGAACACGACAGAAGCAGCATCATTACTTAATATTCTTTTTAAGTCATCGTAAACAAACTTCTGATCTGCCTTGTCATATTGATTAATTGGATCGAATGAAACCAAACCATCTAAAGAACCATCACCAAAAGGCAGGTTTCCATTGTCAGCCAAAACTAGGACTGTTTTATCTTTTAGTTCAGCTTGAATCGATTTGAGTTTATTCAAGTCAAAGTCGACATGGATATACTGCTTAAAATTTGTCTGGAAGATAAAGTTATGAAGCGCGTCAATATCACTTGAACCTATTGATGTAAAGTAATTGCCTTTCTTCAGCAACTTACTTTTTAATGAAACAACTAACTCAGGGTTTATTGACTTGGTACTGCTTGACGAATCACTTTTACGCTCTAATTGTTCTGAATTGAAACCATATTTTGCCTCAAAGTCTTCAATAATAGTTTGACTTATTCTTTTGAGATAGTTTTCAGTTCTATTTTTCGCAACGATAGCAGTCTCACTTTTTAAGTAGAGTATGTTGTCGATGATTGGATAAATATAAGACTGATGCTCAGTAACTAATGCCTGTGCAAGATGGGTTTAAACTTTTATACCTGGGTGAAAATACAACTCACCACTATCTATTCGGTTGTTGATGTTTTCTAGTTCATTTTCAGAAAGAAAACGCAACTTTCTCCGAGTAAACGGGCAAACTAAGTAAGGAAAGTGATCTGCGTCTCGTAACATTTCTTTATTCTTTGATGTTAATACAGCTATCTAAAAAATAACCCTACCATCAATGAAAATTAAAATTAACGGTTCACATATATAAAAACGAATTTCAAAGCAAGTTTAATAATATATCGTCTTTATATGAATCAGCCAACGCTTTTAATTAAGCTTAATCTGAAACCTTCATCTTCTTATGGATGGCCATTAATGAGCTAACAAAAGCAAGTTCTTTACTCACGTCACTCACATTATCTACGTACTTACGTATTCGCTTGGAGGTCTTTAAAGATCTCTGCTGAATACTATCTTCAGCATACTTTAACAGCTTCCCTCCAATTTCTTTAGTCTTTTTCATAAGGCTCTTATCTACTTTAATATAACGTTTACAGGTATCAGAAGTTTCAAATAAGATACTCAAAATTCAGTATTTACTCCAACGGAAAATTTTATTTACGGTTGGCAGTTTCTTCACAAATTAGACAACCAGAAAGGCTAAAACCCTAATAAAAAATTTACTAAAATGTTAAGACTTGGCGCTTTTCCTTGAACTGGTTAATGATGCGGTGTACGTCTGGGGTATCTGGATAAATTTTGACAATATCCTTGAGCTGATCCAAGTCATCTCCTTCAAAATCGTTATCGAAGAAACCAAAGCCTTTGTAGGCACCTCCTTCTATAAGCACCACACTCTTCTCGCCTATTGTCCTACCCTCTCCTAATAAACAATACGTTTGCTTGCCATCATCTAAAGAAGTAATAGCCGTACTAAATCTCTTTTTCAGCTCCTCTTGATCGGATTCTTTGAAAGAATACCCAAAGTATTTCATCATTTCTGCTGGCAAACTGCAGAGCGCTGGATCTAGGTTGTGCTCTTTGACAAATTGGATAAGAAATGTTCTTGCCTTGTCAAAAGACGTAAACGCTTTTACCGGTGGATGTCCTTTTTGAACCTTGCCTATGGAGAGCCTGTGAAAACCTCTTGCGTCCTCGTAATGATATAGCCCGTACTTAATTGAGGGATATTTTTGTGCTTTGTTGAATGGAGGAAATAGCCTCTTTATTTCATAGGATTCGAGCAAAAATGCAATCAACTCGTCACCACAAAGTTCGAATGAGATATCATAAATTTGATCTTTCATTCCTTGCTTGTAAACAACATCTGTTGCTGAAAAGTGATTCCTGATACGGGCCTTAATGCTATTTGCCTTCCCGACATAGAGTACTTTTCCATGCGCATCGTGAAAGTAGTATACGCCCGTAAGCTCAGGTAGATCGTCAAAGATCTTTTTCGTAAGGTTAGGTGGTAAATCTGATTCTTTAGAATTTCGTTTTAGGGATTCATTGATCTGCCCAGTATCCTTCTGAATCAAAAGATCCAACAGCTCAACGGTTGCCCTAGCATCTCCCATTGCTCTATGGCGAGCACCATTTTCTATATTGAAATGTTCGCTTAGCCTTCCAAGGCTGTAGGATTTAAGTCCAGGGAATATCTTACGACTTAACCTGACGGTACATAATTTATTCAAGTTGAGCGTAGCTCCGAGGTCTTGAAACTCTTTCTTGATAAAGGAATAGTCAAAGTTGACATTATGTGCTACGAATATATTTCCCTGAAGCAGTTGATGTACTTCTTTAGCGATCTCAAAGAACTTTGGAGCATCGTAGACCATTTCATTGGAAATGCCTGTTAAGGAGGTAATTCGCATTGGAATACCACACTCTGGATTCACCAAAGATTGAAATTCATCGACAACGCGTTGCCCATCGTGAATCAGGATAGCAATCTCAGTGATCTTTCCGTAAGCCGCGGCACTACCAGTCGTTTCTATGTCTACTATAGCATACATTGGATGAAATTTAGGGAAGATTTTTTGCTTTCACTACTTTGTAAAAGCATGAACAAAACTTTGATCAAAAAGTCTTCTGGGGCACTCGTTCCCTTCTCTTCCGAGAAACTAGAAAGTTCACTCTTTCGTTCAGGGGCTAGCCTAGAATTAATCAAAAAAATCACCATCGCTATACTCCGCTTACCAACAGAGCGCCTAACAACAAAGGACGTTTATAAACATGCTTATCAATTACTAAGAAAATCTTCCTACCAGTTGGCCGCTAGGTACAAATTGCAAAAGGCCATTCTAGAGCTCGGGCCTTCGGGATATCCCTTTGAAGAGTATGTAAGTCATCTTTTTGCCTTCCAGGGATTGGATACAAGTGTCGGGGTGGCTATGAACGGGAAGCGCATTATCCATGAAGTTGATGTTTGGGCTAAGAACCATGAGGTTCAATACATTGTAGAATGCAAACACCATGGCAATCAAAGCTACAAATCGGATATTAAGGTAGTGCTCTACGTGCACTCACGATACAACGATATAGTATCTCAGCTAAGAAAGCAACAAGCGCCTGATCTTCAATATAAATGTTGGATAGTGACCAATACCCGTTTCACTGCCGATGCGATCTCATACGCCTCTGGAGAGAATATAGAGTTGATGGCTTGGAACTTCCCTAGTAAAGGAAGCCTTCGAGAAAGGATTGATATTTCGGGATTATACCCTATCACTTGCCTATCCTCCTTGACCAAATCGGAAAAACAACATCTCTTGGATCAGAAGATTGTCCTCTGCAAAGAGTTATTAGACAAACCCGAACATTTGAGTTTCATTCGATCAAATAAGACAACCAAAGTAATTAATGAGTGTCGATCGCTTGTTAAAGGAAGCTAAGCTTATTACTTATCCCTGACGATCTTTATCATAAAACTGAAAAGCACAACTAGGATACAGCCTAAAGCATTGTACCAAAGGAAGCCCATAGTAAAGACACCTGCAGTTCCTTGAATATTCAAATAGTGAATCAAAAATATGACCAACTGGCTTAAAATTGCTCCAATAAATACTGCATTTGATTTAATGGACTTAAAGAAGAAGGCCACAATAAAAATTCCTAATACCGTAGGGTAGAAAAGGGAACCAATAAGGTTTACTGCCTGAATTAAGTTCTCAAAGAGCGATAAACTCGAAGCTATGATAATGGCTAGTATGCCCCATGCTAGGGTAAATAACTTTGACTTTTTCAAATAATGTAAGTCATCACCATCCTGTTTAACCTTTCTTTTATAAAAATCGATCGTTGTTGTCCCTCCAAGGGCATTTAACTCCGAAGCGGTAGATGACATAGCTGCTGAGAAAATTACAGCAAAGAGAAGCCCGATTATCCCCACAGGTAACACATTCATCACAAAGGTCATGAAGATATAATCCTTGTCGTTGATTTCAGCCCCTGGTACAGCCGCCTCAATCATGACTTTAGCTTCAGCCCTGATTTCATCCGATTCGGTTTGGATCTGATTGACAAGCGTTTGAGCACTTTCAATCTCAAGCGGATCATCAGTTTTAATTGCACGATTCAACTCATTGACCGCCTCGAGTTTTTCACTAAAAACGGACTCATACTCTAACTCTAGTGTCCTAAAATCATCAGCATAGTCTGTTTCGTAAATCTCCTCTTTAACAGTTTCATTAAAGAATACTGGTGGCTGATTATATTGATAGTATACAAACACCATTACACCAATAAAGAGGATAATGAATTGCATTGGCACTTTTAGCAGGCCATTCATCATAAGCCCTAAACGGCTCTCAGAGAGCGATTTCCCTGATAAATAACGTTGGACTTGGGATTGGTCTGTCCCAAAATAAGACAAAAACAGAAATACAGCCCCTGTCATTCCTGACCAGAAACTATACCTATTTTTAAGGTCAAATGAAAAGTCTACGACATCGAGTTTCCCCATCTTACCGGCTACATTCAAAGCATCGCCAAAGCCAACTCCTGTTGGAAGAGACACGATTACTAAAATACCTGCGATAATCATTCCTCCCATCATGACCGCCATTTGGGTTTTCTGGGTTTGAGTTACAGCCTTGGTACCCCCAGAAACTGTATAAATGATTACCAAAGTTCCGATTAAAACATTCGTAATCTTAAGGTCCCAACCTAAAAGGGATGATAAAATAATAGATGGAGCATAAATTGTAATACCAGCACCTAATCCTCTCTGAACCAAGAAGATAAAAGCAGCCAACATTCTCGTTTTCATATCAAAACGAGTTTCTAGGTATTCGTAAGCTGTATAGACTTTGAGCTTGTAATAGATGGGTAAAAAGAATACGGCAATGATGATCATTGCCACCGGTAACCCGAAGTAGAACTGGATAAAGCCCATGCCATCGTTGAAGGCTTGACCAGGTGTAGACAAGAAAGTAATTGCGCTGGCTTGAGTAGCCATAATCGACAATCCAATCGCCCACCATTTGACATCACTACCTCCACGGAGATAGCCATCCATATCCTTGGTGTCTTTTGACTTCCAAACGCCATAGGCTACAATGGAAATGAGTGTACCAAAAAGTACAATCCAATCTATAGTACTCATGAATAATGTTCTGTAAAGAGATAAAAGAGAAAGATCAACACTGCCAAGACGCCCATTACTAGCATGTACACCTTAGGCCAAGAACTAAAAAATGGAGGCTTGTCATCATTCACCTCATTCGTATTTTGGGTCATTCCTTTTTGTTTTCTACTGAGTTCAAGTTAGCACTTTTAGGCTTCTCGTGCCCCAAGGAAATCATATTAGTAAATATTCTAAAGGCTCCTGATACACCTGCTGGCAATTCTCTAAACCAAGAATACCCTGTGTACACAAAGTAACCTTCCCCGTATTGACCGACTATTAGTCCTCCATTCTTTGGAGTTTCTCCTGGGTCATTGCTAGAAAGTATAGGAGTATACTTATCGTCCCATTCATTAGGGAAATATAGTCCACGTTCTTGTACCCAGCCATCAAAGTCTTTTTGAGTAATCTTATTCGGCCCATTGATGATCGGATGATCAGGTGACAGAATAGTTACTCCAGCCTCCTCTACTGTTACACGGTCTCTTGAAATGCTAAACGGATATGGCCCAATAGCAGGTTGATTTCGCATACTCGTGTTGTATTGAGTGATCACTGTTCCTCCACCATTTACATACTCCATTAAACGAGGTTGCACTACGCTCATTCTCTCAATGGTGTTATAAGCCCTTACACCTACAATAACTGCATCATATGCTTCAAGGCTTTCGGCAGTGATACTGTTCGGATCAAGTATCGTGACATTATACCCTACTTGCTCTAGGCTTTCTGGTATGGCGTCACCAGAACCCATGATATAACCTACATATTGGCTTGTTCTCTTGATATCAACTCGAACAACCTTGGTATTACTTTTTGGGAAAATCGTTTGGACAGGGATATGATCATAATCTAAAACCTTGAGACCACGATCGTATGTTTGTCCATTATAAGTGGCCTGAACACCTATGTAGGCTTCTTCCGGAGATGTAGGAGGCAACACGCTGAATTCAACTGATAACTCTTCGTTTTTTCCCTTTAAATCATAATCAACAGACGCTGGATTTGACTTCCATCCTTGAGGCAAGTTTAATCGAACAGTACCTTTCACATCTGATCTACCAGACTTGACCACCACATTTACCACTTTAGGCAGGTTATCAGGGAATACTAAAACGCTCTCTTTGATATCCGCCATTACCGGAGGAGTAATTACAAATGGCCTGTAATATTCTCCTTTTACCCTGTCGTTTCGTTTGTAAACAACATCGGTCTCGTATTGATAAGGAATCCCGTCAATGTTCAGGTTGAATACCGCTTGCAATGCTGCCTTATTCTCAGCAATCCCTCTCAACTGCTGATCCGTTACTTTGTACATGCCTAAACTTGCCTCTTCCTTTAGCCAGTAAGGTTGAGAATATGGCAAGTTCTCATCTATTGTATATTTCTCTTCTTGTGTGATTTTTTGATTGTAGGACAGGCTCGTGTTAGGTGTAATTTTTGCACCGAGGGCCGGAATCTCAATGGAATTCAATTGTATCGAAACGTCAGATCGGTTGACAGCCTCATATGACATGGTAATTTCCTCTCCTGGAACGGCACTATAGTTATTTGCTGTTGCCTCAAGGTAAAGTCCCATTGCTGATTTAATAACTAAATCGAGCTCTTTAAGCTTTACATTCTTCCAGTACTCATCCTTAATATTCAATAGCGCCTGCCGAGCCTTCATTAGATCGGGAACAATTGCTGAAGGGTTTTCGATATTAAAATTTTCGTTTGCCTTAGCAATCAATGACCCTACGGATTCCCCACCTTGAACTCTACTCCAGGTCTGGTCAATATCAGAAAACATGTTCTCTTTTGGTGTCTTACCCTTCCAGAGCTTAACATACTCTCTTAATTCTCCCCTTCTGCCAGTGCTACCAAAGCCCTGTGACTTATGCTGACTTCTACTAATGGCTGATATTTCATCATACGACTTTCCCAAGAGCTCATTGAATGTGCCCAAGTCAAGTTCAAAGTAGCCTGATTGTCCAGAGAAAGTACCGTTATTATCTCCCCCAAAGTTGTATGTATTCCAATAGAGCCCTTTCGGTTGCCAAGGCTCCACATATTCGAGCTGTTCTGGATAAACTTTAGGGTCATTCGCTATGTCGAAGGCTTCCATTGCCAATCTGGCTGAAGCCGTATGGTGGCCATGCATTCTTCCTCCAGGTGCACTTGCTGTATCGAACCTGGCAATCATTACATCTGGTCTGAATCTTCTGATGTTCCAAACTACATCTGCAAGGGCATCGTCCTTATCCCAAGTGTTAAATGTCTCGTCAGGGTCTTTCGAAAAGCCAAAGTCATTCGTTCTCGTAAAGAACTGCTCTCCTCCATCTTGTCGCCTAGCCGCTAATAGCTCTTGCGTTCTAATGATCCCCAGATATTCTCGAATGTCAGTTCCAACCAAGTTCTGACCTCCATCACCGCGAGTCATCGCCATGTAGGCAGTACGAAGCTTGCGTTCGTTGGCCATAAAGGCAATTAACCGAGTATTCTCATCATCGGGATGGGCGGCTACATAGAGTACAGATCCGAGCACTTCTAGTTTATTTAGTGCTTGCTTAATCTCGGCAGCATCTAGCTTTTTGGGTGCTTGTGCTTTCGCTAGGTTACCGAAAATAAAGACAGATGCTAGTAATAGAATCTTGAATTGTAGTTTCATATGGTGCGTTGGACTAATGGATTTGTCTACGGATGCGAATATAGGAAGTTGTGAGTACCTACATGAAGACACTTTTGTAAACGGTTGACCGGGGTTAAAAATGAAAGAGGTCGCTACTCCTAGCGACCTCTAGATCAAAACTCAAAACAACATGTTCTTTACCTTCTTATGAGAACGGCATTACAGAAATCTGTAGGATTATTAGGTGCAAAAGTATCTACGACTGAATAAGTCAAATACAGATCTCCAAATTCATTTCTCCCCGTTCCTTCTATGATGTAACCTCCCACGATTTGCCTTGGGATAGTTACTCTATCTCCTCTTACTTCTGCGAAGACTTCAATGTCTACCGCATAGAAATTCCTGATGTAAATGACATTACTAAAGTCATCTGAGTCTCTTACAATCCGCATGTTATAGTAAGTAAGCTGATCGTAAGTTTCGCTATACTCTTCTGCCTCAAATCGACCTAGATAGTTTTCTCTTTCGTCAAATGGAACTTCGATGTAAGTAATATCGCAACTCGATAAGAGCGCTAATACTGATAATATGAGTAAACCTTTTTTCATCTTGACCTCCTTTTGGTTGTTGTTGACTATCCTGTTCCCAAAAGTGTGCCAAAAATGAAAAAGCATAAAAAAAGCCAAAGCCCGATGGTTCGGAGTTCAGCTTTAAAATCGTTTGATAAGTGGAATTAAGCAATATTCGTGTACACGCCCTGCACGTCATCGTCATCCTCTAACTTATCGAGCATCTTTTCGATGTCTTCAAGTTGTTCGTCTGAGAATTCTGTAGGTGTCGTTGGGAACCTCTTGAGGTTTGCACTTTTCACATCAATTGAAAGGCCTTCCAGCGCAGATTGCAATGGTCCAAAGTTGGTATAGTCTCCGTAAACGTGGATAGAAATAACTTCTTCTCCGTTCTCATCCTCTTCGGTAACTTCTTCGATTTCTTCTAAACCAGCATCGATCAATTCGAATTCTAGTTCTTCTAAATCCATTCCCTCAGCCTTCTCGAATTCAAAAACCGCCTTACGATTAAACATAAACTCTAATGAGCCAGTCGGCACTAAAGCACCCTCGGCCTTATTGAAGTATGAGCGCACATTGGCAACCGTCCTGTTCTGGTTATCAGTTGCACATTCTACAAAGACTAGGACACCATGTGGGCCTTTACCTTCGTAATTCATTTCAACGAATGCCTCTACATCTTTACTGGTGGCACGGCTGATCGCACCATCAATATTGTCCTTAGGCATGTTCTGCGCCTTAGCATTTTGAATCGCTGTTCTCAAGGCAGCATTCATATCTGGGTCAGGACCTCCCTCTTTGGCTGCCATGGTAATGGCCTTACCTAGTTTTGGAAAAACACGGGACATCATCCCCCAACGCTTCATTTTTCTACCCTTACGAAATTCGAATGCTCTACCCATAGTAATCGTTGATTCTTAATGAATGATCAAAATTAAAAAGTCCTGAAAATTCAGCGCTCTTATTTCTTGTCTTTTTTTGTTCTTGGGTCTATAAAAGTCTGATCGACCATCAGTCCAGTTTTGATTCCTCCAAGTAGATGCAAATGTATATGAAATACGGATTGACCAGCATCTTCATTGGTATTCATTGCTAATCGATAGCCAGTTTCTGCTATGCCATACTTCTTTGCAAGGTCTCTGGCTACGGTATACATTTTAGCAATCAGATGTGCATCTTCATCCTGAAGGTCGGTGATGGTAGGAATCCGCTTCTTTGGGACAATTAAAAAATGAACGGGAGTTTGACGTCTGAGTGGCACAAAGGCTATTATCTCATCATCTTTATAAACCACATCTGATGGTAGTTCGTTATCCCATATCTTCTCAAATGGTGATTTAACCGCCAGCTTCTGATTCTTCTTTTTCGTATAGCCATCTGACTGGGCTTGAGCACCAAAACTGGCGAATAGGACTACTAAAATTAAAATCTTCTTCATGGTACATTGAACGCTGGTCCGAATTGAAAGTTAAAGTAATTGACCCAATGTATGGGCTTTGAGTAATGCATTCACGGAATTTAAAGAGTGATACGTACATCTCACTAGTTTCGAACAATCAATTGAGATTAATACCAGACAATCTTTCTACCCAGATGATCAATATAAATTTCAGAATGAACGATCTAATAAAAACACAGGAAAGTGTTGGTGAGTTTTACAGACACAATCTGAGTGAATATTCATTTCAATATCCCATGCCTATGGACAATTCCTTGTATTCAAATAAGGAAAATGAATTATTATGGGAGAGTTTCGACAAGAGTAAATTAATGCTCGCTTTTCAAGGTATTGTGTTTACCAAAAAAGCAGGATATACAAGTATGTTGCCTAGAGCAGGCTCACTTTTGGTTAAAATTGATGCGGTTATAGCTGATATTGAGAGTTCTTTTCCTCATACAATAAACTAAATGCTATGTTGTTTCAATCATTTGTTAAAGCAACGTAGGAATTAAAATAACGAAAGCACAACATTGTATAACCGCAATTACGGTCGATTCGACTACGTCCGAATCCACTCGGAATTGCTAAATTCATTGCCAAACCGAATATTAACTTACATGACCCCGTAACTGACGGTTATACTAGACCGTTGCACCTTCAAATAATAGTACTCATCCCCGCCTGGATATTAGATTGGCCGGTAGATTCTTCTCCATCTAAGATATGGTTGACAATAAAGTCTCCTACTCTATCGGTACCATAACCCTCGTCTTTGGCTAAGTCTTCAGTAACCATTCCGTTTCTTAGAGATGCATTTACTGCTTGCCTGATTTCAATCGCTTCGTCCACCAAGCCGAGATGATCTAGCATCATTGCTGCCGATAGAATTGTTCCTAAAGGGTTAGCAATATTCTTACCCGTTGCTTGCGGATATGAGCCATGGATAGGTTCGAACATGGCCGTCTTGTCTCCTACGGAAGCTGATGGTAGTAAGCCCAAAGAACCTCCGATTACACTTGCTTCATCAGAAATGATATCTCCGAACATGTTTTCAGTAAGGATTACATCAAACTGCTTAGGGTTTTGAATCATTTGCATCGCTGCGTTGTCCACAAACATGCAATCCAAAGTAATGGAAGGGTATTCCTTGGCTATTTCCGTGACGCGCTCTCTCCATAGTCTAGAGGTCTCTAAGACGTTCGCCTTGTCTACAAGGGTAACTTTCTTAGATCTATGTTCGGCTGCTTGAAAAGCCAAATGTGCAATTCTATCAATTTCGAAATTGGAATAAGTACAGTGGTCATATGCACCATCTTTGGTACGCCCTTTCTCTCCAAAGTATATCCCTCCGGTCAATTCTCTATAGACTACCAGGTCTACACCCAATATCTTTTCCGTTTTCAATGGAGACATATGAATTAGACTATCATAAGCTGTCACTGGTCGAATGTTGACAGAAAGCCCAAGGCTTTTTCTTAGCTTCAACAAGCCTTGCTCTGGGCGAACCTTTGCCGAAGGATCATTGTCATATTTTGGATGACCGATGGCTCCAAATAGAAATGCATCTGACTGCTCACAGAGCCTTAACGTTTCGTCAGGAAGTGGTTCTCCTGTCTTATCAATCGCGATTGCTCCTACATCACCGTATCCATATTCGAAGATGTGACCGTGACGCGTAGCAATAGCATCTAATACTTTTCTCGCCTCTGCTACTACTTCTGGACCTATGCCGTCTCCTGGCAACATGCCAATCTTTTTCTTAACTCCCATTATACTACAATCGAAGAGGTTTCATACGCCTCTATTTCACTTTTCAAATTGATTAGAAAGTCTATATCATCATACCCATGTATGAGACATTCTTTTTTGTACGCATTCACTTCAAAGGTCTCGCTAAGCCCTAAATAGCTTATCTTTTGGTTAACCAAGTCAACAGTAATCTCTGTTTTTGGATCGGCCACAATAGCCGAAGTAAGTCCTGACAGGAAATCATCAGTCACTTGCACTGGTAATAGCCCGTTGTTCAAGGCATTGCCTTTAAAGATGTCAGCGAAGAAACTCGATACGACCACGCGGAAGCCATAATCATGCAATGACCAAGCCGCATGTTCTCTCGATGAACCACAGCCGAAGTTCCGTCCTGCAACTAAGATCTCTCCCTTGTACGTCTCATTATTCAATACAAAGTCTGCTTTGGGGCTATTGTCTTGATGGTATCGCCAATCCCTAAACAAATTATCTCCAAAGCCTTCTCTAGATGTTGCTTTCAGAAAACGAGCAGGAATGATTTGATCTGTATCGATATCTTCGTTAGGCAATGGAACGCCTGTCGATATTACTTTTTGAAACTTATCCATATCAATTCAAGTGTTTAGTGATATCTACAATCTTGCCTTCAATAGCCGTTACAGCTGCCACCAATGGACTTGCTAAGAGCGTTCTAGCGCCTGGCCCCTGTCGTCCTTCGAAATTTCTATTGGAAGTAGAAACACAGTATTCCCCAGCTGGAACCTTGTCTTCATTCATGCCTAAACAAGCCGAACACCCCGGTTCTCGTAATTCAAATCCTGCCGCTGAAAGTATTTGATCTAAGCCTTCACTAATGGCCTGTTGTTCTACTTGCTTAGAACCAGGTACAATCATGGCTGTAACGTTGGCTGCTTTTCTTTTTCCTTTTACATAATCTGCTACAATCCTCAGGTCTTCAATCCTTGAGTTGGTACAACTTCCAATGAAGACGTGATTGATCGGCTTACCCAGAAGTGATTCTCCAGGCTTGAAACCCATATAGGCAAGCGACTTATTAAAACTTTCTTGACTCCCTTTTCCAAGCGATAATGGAACCTCTTTGGTAATCTTGATGCCCATGCCTGGGTTAGTACCATAGGTAATCATAGGCTCAATATCGTCAGCATCGAATGTATATTCTTTATCAAAAATTGCCTCCTGATCGCTGTGCAAAGTTTTCCAGTAAGCAACAGCCTTGTCAAATGCTTCGCCTTTTGGCGCGAATTCTCTTCCTTCTATATAATCGAAAGTGCTCTGATCTGGTGCAATCATTCCACCCCTTGCTCCCATTTCAATACTCATATTGCAAATGGTCATTCGAGCTTCCATCGAAAGTGATTCGATCGTTGAACCTGCATACTCAATAAAGTATCCAGTTCCACCCGCTGCAGTGAGTTGAGCAATAATGTATAAAATGATATCCTTAGCCAAAACACCTGGCTTCAATCCACCATTCACTGTAATGCGCATTGTCTTTGGCCTACTTTGAAGCAAACATTGACTTGCCATCACTTGAGCTACCTGACTTGTCCCTATGCCGAAGGCAATGGCTCCAAATGCTCCATGCGTAGAGGTATGGCTATCACCACAGACCATTGTACGCCCTGGCAACGTAATACCAAGCTCAGGTCCGATCACATGTACAATGCCTTGAAATGGATGACCGAGGCCATATAACTCGACTTTGTGTTTCGCACAATTGGCCAAGAGCGTATCTACCTGATGTCTTGAGAGCGCTTCTTTAATGGGTAAATGTTGATTCTTAGTTGGAATATTATGGTCAGGTGTTGCGACCATCTTTTCTTTTCTAAATAGCGATAAGCCTCTCTTTTCTAATTCTGAGAAGGCTTGTGGGCTAGTCACCTCATGGATCAGGTGCCTATCGATATAAAGCACATCCATACCGCCATCTAACTCCTTGACGACATGAGCACTCCATACTTTTTCGAATAATGTCTTTCCCATGGCTAAACGGCTACTTTATGTCTTAATGAAGCAATCTCGTGCAGATCATCATCTTGCACTTCTTTCTTAGCATCGGCTACTTCTAAGAAACTCTTATAGACGACATCCAACTCATCTCTTGTGAGCTCATAGCCAATATTCTTCATTCTATAGGCTAGTGCAGCTCTTCCGCTTCGTGCGGTTAGAATAATTGAAGAATGGTCTACGCCAACTTCTTTCGGATCGATAATCTCGTAGGTCTCTCTATTCTTGATGACACCATCTTGATGGATGCCTGAAGAGTGTGCAAAGGCATTTGCACCTACTATTGCTTTGTTCGGTTGCACTGGTACGCGCATCGTATCAGAAACATAACGAGATATAGCATTCAACTGCTTGGTATCAACGCCAGTAGTTTTATTTAGATAAGGATGTTGCCTTAAGACCATCACTACTTCTTCCAATGCTGTATTTCCAGCCCTTTCACCAATACCATTGATGGTACATTCGATCTGCGTTGCTCCATTAATAACACCAGCTATTGAATTCGCTGTAGCCATACCCAAGTCATTATGACAATGCGTGGATAAAATCACTTTATGTATACCCTTTACATTTTCTTTAAGGAATCTGATTTTGGCGCCATATTCATCCGGTAGGCAATAGCCTGTGGTATCGGGTATATTCAATACAGTAGCTCCAGCTTGAATCGCATGTTCGCAGACTCTTGCCAAAAACTCATTATCTGTCCTCCCAGCATCCTCAGCATAGAATTCTACATCCTCTACGTACTTTTTCGCTAAGGCAACAGCTGCGATAGCACGCTCAATAATCTTCTCTGGTGTAGAGTTGAGTTTGAATTTAATATGAGATTCAGAGGTACCAATCCCCGTGTGGATACGAGGTCGGACAGCTTGTTCTAGTGATTGAGCGGCAGTAATTATGTCCTTTTCAACCGCCCTACTCAATCCACAGACAGTGGCATTTTTAACCACTTTAGAAATTTCTACCACAGATTCAAAGTCCCCGGGGCTAGAAATTGGAAAACCAGCTTCAATTACATCTACACCTAAAGCCTCAAGTCGTTTTGCCACCTCTACCTTTTCTCGTGTGTTTAACTTACAGCCCGGCACTTGTTCCCCATCTCGGAGAGTTGTGTCGAAGATTTGTATTTTTTGATTTGACATCGTTTATTTGATCAGTCTTCAGTCTTTCTATAATCGCTTTTTACAGAATATTGAAATTAGTTTAGCTGCTGTTCGATCCCATGGTAGAAGTCAATTCTAATACTATTTCAAAAACAGGCCTATTCAATTTTAATTATCTTTAAATCAGACACTTAACAAGTATCTATTTACAATGGCAAACCTTAAAAGCGATCCTCTTTTTGACCTTATAAAATCACTGACTCAAACCGAGAAAAGACACTTCCGTTTGTTCGTCAATCGAAGCGGTAATACTGATGATGTCAAGTTCATCAAGCTCTTTGATGCCATGGAGTCAAGCAAAATTTATGATGATAAGAAAATTCTCAACAAAGTTCTTAGCATAAAAAAGAGCCAATTCTCGAATCAAAAAGCGAATCTTTACAAGCAGATTCTATCAAGTTTAAGACATTATCACATCGGACAGAATGTTGATATTCAATTGAGAGAAAACCTGGATCACGCCAAGGTGTTATACAATAAGAGCTTCTATCAACAAGCCCTCAAAATGCTCGGTAAGACCAAAACATTGGCGCAAGACACTAAACATTTCATCATTGCCTTAGAAGCAATTGAATTCGAGAAGTTGATTGAGTCTGAGTATATCACCCGAAGTATTGAAAATAGAGCCGAAGAACTGACCAAAGAAGTAAATCTTACTACTCAGAAGATCGCAAGTGCGCACCAGTTATCTAATCTATCCCTCAACTTATACAGTCTCTTCCTCAAAAACGGGTATGCCAAAACTGAAGAAGAATTTAACAGTGTTGGTCTCTATTTTGAATCTAACCTTCCAACTGTTGATTTGGAGGAACTAAGCTTTTATGAGAAGCTATATTATCATCAAGCTCACGTATGGTTCAATAAGATCATTCAGAACTTCCCAAATGCTTACAAACATGCTAAGGCTTGGGTAGAACTTTTCAAGGCAGATGAAGTCATGGCACAGAAGCAACCAGTGCTATTTATCAAAGGCTATAGAAACCTCCTTGCATCCCTTTTTCAGCTTCAATATTATTCGCAATTCTGTATTGTTTTAGAAGAGGTGGAAGCCCTAAGTAAGAACGAACTTATTGTTAAAGACTTAAACTCTGAAATACTGATTTTCAAGTTTTTATACATTTCTAAAATCAATAAACACTTTATGGAAGGTCAGTTCGAAAAAGGAATTGAATTGATCCCAGAGATACTCGAAAAGCTAAAGCAATATGAAGGGAAAATTGATCCAGAAAGGGTGCTCATGTTCTACTATAAATTTGCCTCCTTGTACTTCGGAAATGACAATTACCGTAAGACCATTTTCTACCTAAATCAGATTGTTTACTTCAAGGATGTCAAGCTTCGAGAAGACATACATTGCTTTGCAAGAATCTTGAACCTCATTGCCCATTTCGAAGATGGTCAAGACTTTCAGTTAGAGTACCAGATCAAATCAACCTTTCAATTCATCGGTAAAATGAATGA
>DLQN01000070.1 GCA_002477595.1 Roseivirga sp. UBA7431 | reverse complement strand
GGGTAAGCTTCACGTCCCGGAGGTCTTCTTAGAAGAAGAGACACTTCGCGGTAAGCAACTGCTTGCTTAGAAAGATCATCATACACTACTAATGCAGGACGTCCCGTATCTCTGAAATACTCACCAATGGCTGCACCAGTAAATGGAGCAAAGAATTGCATTGGTGCAGGATCAGCTGCAGAAGCAGAAACAACTACCGTATAGTCCATTGCACCACCTTTTTCAAGGGCTGCAACAATACCAGCAACTGTAGAGGCCTTTTGACCAATCGCTACGTAGATACAGAATACTGGTTCGCCAGCATCATAAAATTCTTTTTGGTTCAAAATGGTATCAATTACCACAGCAGTTTTACCTGTCTGACGGTCACCAATTACCAACTCACGCTGACCTCTTCCGATTGGAATCATTGAGTCAATCGCCTTGATACCTGTCTGTAATGGCTCATTTACCGGCTGACGATAAATTACACCTGGTGCTTTACGCTCCAATGGCATCTCGAAAGTTTCGCCTTCGATTGGGCCTTTGCCATCGATTGGAATACCCAAAGTATCCACAACACGACCAACAACGCCTTCACCGATGTTTACAGAAGCAATTCGACCAGTTCTTTTTACCGTGTCACCTTCTCTAACTCCAGCAGACTCACCTAAAAGCACGGCACCTACATTGTCCTCTTCCAAGTTAAGTACCAAAGCCCTTAAGCCATTTTCGAACTCTAAGAGCTCTCCTGACTGTGCTTTAGATAATCCGTAGATTCTGGCTACACCATCACCTACTTGAAGTACTGTTCCTACTTCTTCTAATTCGGCTTCTGATTTGAAGTTTGAGAGTTGCTCTCTCAATATTGCTGATACTTCATCAGGTCTTACGTCTGCCATTTTATATTACAGTTAATGTTAAAATCTTATTTAAAATGCTTTTTCGTAGTAGTTCTTAGAGAACTCTAATTTAAGCGCTTTCAATTTTGAACTTACAGAATCATCTATTTGACGATCACCAATCTTAAGGATAAACCCGCCAATTAGTTCTTCATCAATCACTTCTTTAAGCTCTACTGCTTTACCAGAAATCTTGGCAACAATCTTTTCGAACTCCGCTTTAGTCTTAGCATCAAGTTTGAAAGTGGTTGTCACAGTCGCTTCTGCGATACCCTGATTAATGTTGTATTGATGGTGAAATTCCACCGCAATTTGATCAAGGTACTCTTCTCTTTGTTTTCTGGTTAGAATTCTAAAGATCGCAAGCGTTAAGTCATTGACTTTACCCTCAAAAATCTGATTCAAAACAGCTAACTTTTTGTCATGCGTGACAATTGGGCTTTTCAGCATCAATAATAAATCTCTATTCTCTTTTACAAGATTAGAGAACATCAGCATATCCTTATTCACTTCTTCCAACTGCCCTTTTTCAACCGCAAGGTCAAGCAAGGATTTAGCGTATCTGGAAGCAATTCTATATTCAGACATTCGTCAGAATTAGTTTAAGTTCAAATCTTTTACGTAGTCGTTCACTAAAGACTCTTGCGCTTTTTTATCGCTCAATTCTTTGCGAAGTACTTTTTCAGTGATTTCCAATGAAAGCTTAGCAACCAATGTTTTCACATCAGCCAATGCCGCTCTTTTCTCATTTTCTATTACTGACTTGGCATCTTCGATCATCTTAGCGGTGATCTTACCAGTATCTTCCTTTGCTCCTTCTACAATATTACTTGCCGCAGCCACTGCTTCTTTCAATATCGCGTCACGCTCAGATCTCGCTTCAGCTAAAAGGTTAGCATTATCAGCAGATAAAGCTTCCATGTCTTTCTTGGCTTGCTCTGCAGCAAGTAAAGCACCTTCAATCGTATCTTCTCTTTCTTTAAGCCCATTCAAAATCGGCTTCCAGGCAAATTTACCTAACACGAACAATAGCAGTATAAATGCTATGGTTTGGAAGATAAATAATCCGGTATCTGGGGTAAGAATATCCATTTCTAAGTTTTTTTTAAAAGAAAAGCTTCAGACCAGCCTAATGCTAAGTCTGAAACTCTTCAAATACTTCTTAAAGCGCTGCTACGATATCAGCGTTAGTTGCAAGCAAGAAACAAGCTACAACACCGAAAAGCGCAATTACCTCGATAAGTGCAGCAATAATCAACATTCCAGACTGCAATTTACCTGCAGCTTCAGGTTGACGTGCCATACCTTCCATAGCAGAAGCACCAATTTTTCCGATACCAAGACCTGCGCCTATTGCAACAAGACCAGCACCAATACCAGCTCCCATAAGGGCATAACCAGCAGTTAATAAAATAGATAACATAATTGTATTTGTTATAAATGAAACAATGGTATTCGTACTAATTAATGATGACCGTCATCTACCGCCTGCCCGATATACATCGAAGAGAACAGTGTAAAGACATATGCCTGAATTACAGCCACCAATATTTCAATTAAAGTGATCACTACAGAGAAAAGTGTTCCCACAACTCCTACAGTTACACTATTAAGTATAAACCCTAAACCAACAATACTCAACACTACAATGTGGCCTGCTGTAATTGAAGCAAACAAACGAAGTGTAAGAGAAATAGGCTTAGTGAAAATTCCGATAACCTCTACCACAAGAATAATTGGTCTTAGAGGCAGCGGTACACCTGGAGTTGCAAAAATATGCCCCCAGTACGCTTTCTTACCATTAAACTGTGTGATGAAGAATGTTATTAAAGCTAAACTCAAGGTGACTGCGATATTACCTGAAAGGTTGGCAGCGCCTGGCGTAAGCCCTAATAAGTTGTTATACAGTATGAAGAAGAACATCGTTAATAAGAAGGGCATAAAGCGCTTGTACTTATCTTCTCCAATGTTAGTCTTAGCTATGTCGTCTCTAATGAAAACAATGATGGGTTCGAATAGAGATTGAAGTCCTTTTGGTGCAGCTACTCCGTCTTTATATCTTTTTGCTATCGTAATGAACGTGATCAGCATTAAGAATATGCTCAAGAAAAGTGAAGCGACATTCTTAGTGATCGACAGGTTCAAGAAATCAGACTTGGCTTCTGCATGGTCGTCAGTAGTTGCCACAGCGTGGTCCACTTCTGTTTCATGACCAGCTTCAGCATCGTGACCAGCCTCTTCGCCATGTCCTTCACTTGCTCTCACTAGTTTACCATTGTCATGATCAATCATGTAACCTGCATGAGCGATTGGCTCGTGATGCTCATCATAAAAGTTAGATGACATGAAGAATTTTAATTCTCCATGATCGTAAATGATCATCGGTAAAGGGATGGTTACATGCGTATGACCAAGCGTTATGATGTGCCATTGGTAGTCATCTGCAATGTGATGCATGATGAAGTCTGTACCTCCAGCCTCTTTTTCCTCGTCTCCGCTGTCTGAAGCGGCAAATAAGGTTGAACTGTTGGCAATACTGAAAAGCGTTATTAAGAGGCTTATGATCAGTAAATTGGGAAATTTAGTTCTGTTATTTTTCATCATGTTTTTTCGGCCTCTGTCGAAATGGCGCGCAAGTTAGACAGAATGCTATATATTTCAAATACTAAATAGAATAAATAGGCTACGAAAAAATTGGCCACCCAAATGACCCTACCCTCGATACCTACAAAGAGTACAATACCCACAAAGCCCATACTTAAAAGCAGTCTCAAAACTGTCAAGCCTAGAAATAAATTAGGTCGACTTTGAGCATCCATATTCCTAAGTCCCCAGTCACCAATAATGACGACTATCAGGGCAAGAATTGCTGAGAAAATGACAATAGACCACACCTTTTGATGAATAAAAGGTGCGCTACTTTCCATCTGCTGCAAACCAAAAACGATTCCTGCTAGTACTAACGAAACGATTATGGATACGGTGATTTGCTTGCCCAAGCTTTGCATGCCGCAAAAGTAGGTCTTTGGAAACTAGTGATGAAGCGAAGAAGTAAAAAAGATATGACTTTCGGCTAGTCTTTGGGCAGCGACTTATAGAGCATGTAAATGGCACCAGTAGTACCGACAAGAATCATTAGAATGATGAACAAGGGCTTTCCGTTATTCCAAGACTCATCCATTTTGAAGCCTAGCCACGCACAAACACCAATGGTTAGAAACAGCTGAATACCGAGCTGAGAGTATTTGAGGTAACTATTCGGGTTGTTAGGCCCTTTTGATTTTTCTTTCTGTGGCACGGCTTTCTGGTATTGTGATGACAATGTCTTTTGCCAAATGGCCCATTTTACAACCTCCATTAAAAGTAGCACCCGGCTCTACTACCAACTGATTGGTGAGTATATCACCATTAATTACAGCCGTAGGCTTAAGGATAAGGAGTTCTGAAATCTCGATGTTCCCTCTAATGTTTCCACCTACTTCTCCAGAACGCGCCACTACGTTTCCGTCCACATAGGCATCATTGCCCATTACAAACTTGGCTTTAGCTTTTGCATTGCCAAACACCTTGCCTTCAATACGGATATTTCCAGCAGATTCTATACTGCCTTCTAGCACCGTTTCTTTACCAATGATATTACTCGTTTGGCTAAGTTCTTCGGCTGATTTTTTTTCTCCTTTTGAAAACATGGTTCAATCTGTTTAGTCTGATTAAAACGAAATGAATTCTTCCGGGTTTACGGCCGAACCATTGTACCACAACTCAAAGTGTAAGTGTGGACCAGAGGTCAATTCTCCAGTATTGCCAATGATGGCCACAATTTCACCTGCTGTGATAAAGTCACCCACTTCTTTTGTGAGTGTAGCGTTGTGTTTATAGATCGAAATTAAATTCTCTCTGTGCTGTACTGCAATTACATTGCCCTCGGACTGTGTCCAACTTGCTAAAATCACGGTTCCGTCAGCTATACTTTTAACAGGTTCATCTTTTTTAGCAACAATGTCAATACCGTAGTGCTTCGTTTGTCCATTAAATGCTTCAGAAATATAGCCTGTAATAGGTGAGAAAAAATAGAGCTGTCTGAGTTCGTCATTTTCAATCTCACCAGTCAAGAGAAAGTCTCCGCCTTTTTCAAACTCCGCCTTAAACACAGAATCTGTCTCTTCCAATTGTTTCCTGTTGTTGGCTTGCCGTGGCTGTGTGGCTTCTGTTTCGGGAACCTCATTGGAAACAACGTCTCCTTGCATGATCTTCTTAAAACTGGTGATGAACTGATCTCTATTCTCTAGCTCTTGGTTAAGTGAGTCTAGAGAAATGCTCATTTGCACTAAATCTTTGCGCGTCTCTTGTTCGGCATAGCGTGGGTCAAACCATTGGGCAAGCACCGTATTTACGAGATAAATACCAATCGTTAGGACTACCAAAAATGCCAAGAAGCTAAAGAAAGCTATCTTTGCATAAGTAAACTTATAGGTGGCCTTCTCAGAAAAGTCTTCCTCATTCTGAACGATGAAAATATGTCTGGTATTAAGCCAGTTAGAAAGGGTCTTCTTGAATCGAGCCACAATTAAAAGTCACGGAAAACAAAAATATTGATTAAAATCGAGCCAGACACCTTTTATTGTATTAATTGCGCCTTATTCTTCGTTGCTATTCAGAACTTAGTCTGATTTGAGAATCAACAATTTACATATCACTCGACTTTTTTGTCTTTTCCTCTTTCTCGGAGTAGCTGGTTGCAATTCAAAAGGCTACCAAAACGTGAATGCCCGCTATAATGGCTATTTCTATTCAAATCTATACATCGAAGAAGTATATCAAAGCCTTGAAGATAACTACGAATACAACTTCAATGATGTACTGAAGGTGTTTCCAGACATCGACTCAGGTACTGTTCAAGGCAATGAAGAAAAGCTTGATGATGCTTTTGAAAAGGCATCTCGGGTTATTGAATGGTATAAAACTAGCGACTGGGTAGACGACAGTTACTTATTAATTGGTAAAATCAGACACCTGAGGGCACAGTTTCAATATGCGGTTGAAACTTTCCAATATATCAATCAGACGAGTAAGGATACTGGTGCTCGCCAAGCCGCGCTTATTGCCCTTATGCGCACCTATATGGACATGGGTGAAATGGATAAGGCTACTGATGTCTCAAATTACCTGACCCTCGAGCAAAAACTCACGCCAGAAAACAACCAAGACTATCAAGTCCTTCTGGCCTATTATCACCAAAGACTAGGGAACCAAGCGGGAATCGCCATCGCACTAGAAAATGTGAATGGACTCATCGTGAATCGTGACCAAAGAGCAAGAACAAACTTTATACTCGGCCAGATAGCCCAAAATAATGGTGAGGGCCAAGAAGCTTTTGACTATTACGATTTGGCCTTAAAAGGGAATCCTCCATATGAATTAGTCTTCCATTCTGAATTGAATAAAATGGCGCTG